>JABXGV010000013.1 GCA_016550485.1 archaeon | reverse complement strand
TCTCTCGGCGTTCAGCATGGGATTTTTCCTGGTCAGCACCAGCCCGATTGGGATGCAGTACGCCGCCGAAATCACCTACCCCACCCCGGAGGGGACGTCGAATGGGTTGATTATGCTCTTTGGGCAGGCTTCGGTAGTTTTCGTCTACATCATGGAGGCCGTGAAGAGCAGCGATGGCTCATTCACCCCGGCACTGTTACTAGCCGTTGCGCTTTTGATGGTGAGCGCGCTGGTGGTTACACGAATGCGAGACCCTACATTCGGGCAAAAACAATCCACACGTTAGTTCGCTCGTCAGCAGAGCGTGTTTGAAGATGCTCGCATGACGACTGAAGCCGCTGCTACAAACGCTCAATTTTGAATTCTCACACCCTCTCAGCGGCCCACAGGGTGTAGCCGGGCGGCTAGGGGAAGCCTCCGCACATCCATGTTCCAGTCTGTTTGCCCACGCTTTTCAAGGCCTCGCCGTCCACAATGCCCAAAACAAGTAACCCACTGATTCCCTCTTGCCATTTCCTCGACTGAGCCACGGCTTTCTCAGGGATACTCCAGAGTCCGAATGGCTACATGCCCCACTGACCTTTCGGTCGGTGCTTGCCCGACGCGCATTGCTAGGCTCGACCAACTTGGAATTGTTTGTTACAGGACAAGCCGACGAACAGCCTGGGCCAACCAGAGTTGTCGAACGGTAGCCCATTCAATGTCAGCCCAACCAATCCGCGTCGTGAGCTTTGCCATCCCTTCTCTCCGATACCCCCTAGTTCACCACTCAGTCGGGGCATTGACCAGGTAGCCCCTTGGGCACTGTGAGACGACCCCTCCCTTACTTCCGCGTGTGCCAGATACCGGACACGCCTTGCCGTGTTGGTGACTTGTGAGTAGGCAGAAGTCAATAGCTGAGGACATTCCCCCATCCTGGGCGTCTTTTCTGACTGGGGTAAGGGACCCAACAAGAACACCCCACGCTCCTCCGCGTGTCCGCCCCAGAGAAACATACCACCAGATGCGAGTATCAGTTTTCTCTCTATCTTCCTCCACCGCCTCAACGGCATTAGGTTCGGCCCTTCACCATCCAACGATGGCTACTATGACCTTGCTGACTACTCCAAACTGGTTTGGTACAAGGCTCACCTCCCCAGACCGCAGCATCAGCCATCCACTTCGGCACAGCCTTATAGGATGACCTTACCCTCCTCGAACGCCTGACTCAGTTGCCGCTCGCGGGGGACTACGTGGGTTCTCAATCGGTTGGCCCATTCCCCCTTTGTTGCGGTGAAACCACCAAGCACGCGACAGGTAGGACACCCCTATCCGCGTCACAGGATGCCCTAACGGTGGGTTATCCGTCCATGCTTCAGGCTTAGGCGCACCTTGGCACACCTGTCCCCGCCGAATCGTGACTCCCCCGTAACCCCTGGCTTGCCCACTTTGTGACCCTCCCTCGCGGGAGACGTCCTGGGTGCTTACCCTCTCCGAGGAGAGGTTCGGGCCTACAGTTCCGTACCGTCACGGAACGGCACAGAGCCTGCCCTGAGCCCCGCCCTGAGCGGGTCGAAGGGCGGAGTCGAAGGGTTGGATTTTCACCAACTTGGTAATGTACTTTTCGACTCACGCGCCCAACGGCTGGAAGCTGAGCCGCCAGGCGGCTGCGCAGTGAAGCCAAACGTGAACCGAAACGCTCCAAAGACGATGCAAACCTCAAAACGGCTCTTGATAGCCTGGTCGGCTCCAGCACCAACTACGCCTCACACCCTGAGCCTTTCCAATGCCTCTTGCATCTCTTTCGCCGTTGAAAAACGCTCCTCCACCTCTCGCTTTACAGCCTTCATGACGATGGCTTCCAACTCCCTAGATACGGCGGGATTGATCGACCGTATCGGGTGCTCCTGAAAGGTGAAAGGGCGCTCCTTTTGAGGATCTCGCTTCGTCAACAGATGATGCAAGGTCGCACCCAGTGCATAAATGTCACTCTGAGGCTCGACGATGCCCCGATATTGCTCTGGGGGGGAATAGCCTGCCGTGCCGATGGCCAACCCTTTCCGATAATGCCTGAACTCCGCCTGCCTATCTTGAAAGAAATGAGGGGGGAAGACACGCGCCAGCCCAAAATCCACCAGATGAATCTTGTTCGCCTGACCCACCATGACGTTATTGGGTTTCAAATCCCGGAAGACCATGGGATGATAGCGATGGTGGTGCAGAAAGTCGAGGACATTACACAGTTGGATGGCCCAGGTGATGACCCTGTTCTCTGGCAAGAAGCCAGGATGCTCTTCGAGAATCGCTTCCAGATTGGAACCGTGAATGAATTCTTGTACCAGGTACGAATGTTCGTCGGTCGCAAAGTAACCAAAGATACGCGGGATGGCGGAGTGTATCAACGTAGCTCTCAAGTCTGCCTGGCGTTCGCAGTCAACAATCATCTGCATGGGCATCTGCTTGATGGCAACGAAGCAGTCGACTTTGTCAGCCCACTTATCGCGCACTTGATAGACGATGCCAAAATCGCCCTGGCCTAATACCTTGACAATTTCATACCTCTTATGGAGGCGAGTTCCTACTTTTAGAATGACATTCATCGGTTACCTAGTGATGCAAAGATTTATTTGAGGCACATCCTTGCACTGTCAGATTGAGTAGGATTGCTTACAGAAGCGGCCCGACGGATGGCGCATAAGCCGCCTTGCGGCTTGCACAGTGAGACCAAACTGGACTTGAAGTGCTGCAAAGGCAAGAGCAGCTTCAAAAGGATTCTCGACAGCAAGGTCGGCACTTGTCCTGTACCCTGGACCTGTCGGTCCAGGACAGGTGCGAACAAGTATAGGGCTTCATGCACTGCTTAGGTGTGGCTCTATTGTTGAGGGTCCGCCTCTGCGACGTGGTCGCCATGGTATTGACTCTTGAACAAGGCGAGACCACTTTTGTCGAGGTCAAAGTAGGCTATTCTCCACCCCGTCCCAGCTACGAAGGGCTCGCTAACGAAAACGCCCTTTTCCCTGAGTTCCTCAATCCGCTTCGGAAGATCTTCCATGGCAAAAGCGACGTGGTGCAAACCCGGGCCATGGTCCTCTAGAAACTGCGCGAGCGCTGGATGGTTGATCGGGCGCAGTAATTCGATAAGAGTGGGGCCGCAACGAAATGCTGCCATTTCAACACTGCGTTCTCCTTCAATCACGCGGCGGTCACTCAACTCAAGTTCGAAAGTATCACGAAAGATGCGCACCGCGTCGTCCATATCGCTGACAACGTATGCGACGTGGTGAATGTACTCGAACATACGGTCTCCTTGTATATTATAGTTGTGTAGCTCGCCTAACGGTGGGAGCTGAGCCGCCAGGCAGCTTACGCAGTGAAACGGAACCTGAACCAGAGCGCACCAAAAGCGACGCGAACCTCAAAAGGATGCTCGATAGCCTGGTCAGCACTTGCCCTTGACCAAAGGTCCAGGGCGAACAAGCGCCTGTCCTGGACCCTTGTCCTGTCCGACAAGGACAGGGCTGGACAGGTACAGGGCTCCAGCGACTTGTTAGCCGCCCGCTGATGTCAGGTGCTCGTCCCTCTCATTGAGGACTTCATCGCAGAATACTAATCCAAGTCCGTCAGAACCTGCCAGACTTCTTCAGGTGAGGCCTGAATCTCGATCTCATTACGAAGCTCCCTCATCCTTCTCCCTCCTCCCGGGGATAATCATGTACAAACTCATCCCTCCAACATTGCCATCAGCTCCGCTAGTGGTAGTGGATTATGTCCTTGAATCATGGCCTCCATCCGCGCTTTCACAATGGGTGTAAACTCAGGACGGGTTAGGATATAGAACTGCTCATCTCTGATAGCCTGACACACACATTCAGCCACTTCATCAGGTAACATTCCGGTTTCAACAGCTTGTTGATACTCTTTCATAACTGCCTCCATCTCAGGAGTTATGATGAGTTCTGAGGTGTCATCTTGAAGTTCTGCTGGACGGTTTCGCCACGAATCCATGATCCGAGTCCTGACCCACCCCGGACACAACACGGAGACTTTGACTTTGCCCCCCCGCTCCACCAGGTCGTAGTAGAGCTTCTCCGAGAGAGCAACGACCGCGTGCTTGGTGGCATGGTAAGCTGCGCCAGCCTGATACGGTAACAGCCCTGCGATTGACGATGTGTTGACGATGTGACTCTCGGCGTCTTGTTCGAGCATAATTGGCACAAACCCTCGAAG
>JABXGV010000139.1 GCA_016550485.1 archaeon | reverse complement strand
ATTAACTCTCCAAGACCCGAGACTGGCAGGGTCAGTCGCATTAAGATCATAATAGAAGGGTTGGTAGAACTCCGCAACTTGATTCACTGGCATCTCGACCCATGTTGGCGGGTCATCATCCCAAATTATGGTAAAGTTGGCAGAGCGAGTATTACCGAAGGTATCGTTAATGAAAACCTGAACTCCCCAAGACCCTGTAGTAAGTGCCGATATGTTTGTAATAATACCATTAATGTCTATTGCGAAATGAAGCGTGTCATTGATTGCCCACGTGTCAAGGCCTGAGGGGTCAGTGGCATTGAGGTCGTAGTAGAGCGCGACTCCGCCATCTAGATGGTTGCTTGGTTGCTCCACCCAGCTGGGTGGCGTAGTGTCTTCAACGGTCACTTTGAAAGTTGCATTAACAATGTTCCCATAGGTATCGTTTACAAACACCTGAAGCCAGTAGACTCCCACATAGAGTATAGTAGCGTTTGTTATAAGACCTTGCGAGTTGATGACAAACCAGGAAGTATCATTGAGTGTCCAGTTGGCGATTGGAGATGGGTCCCAAGCCTGTAGCTGGTACTCAAAGAATTCTGCACATTCAGCAGTCTGATTAGTAGGCTGCAAAAGCCATGTCGGCGCAGTGGTGTCTTGGACGGTAACCGAGAAGAAACCAGTCAAAGTGTTATTGTGAGTATCGTTGACCCACACCTGAACCGTATAGCTACCCACTTCAAGACCCAAGGCGCTTACAACTCCTTGGTTGTTAACAAAGAAGTTTGTATCGTTGAGCCACCAATTATCAAGTCCTGAAGGGTCCGATGCGTTCAGGTCATAGGTAAAAAGCTGGTTAAACTCAGTTATCTGGTCACTTGGTGGTTCGTCCCAGGTCGGTGCTATCCCATCCACGAAGATTGTGATGTTAACGTCTCGGGCATTCCCGAAGGTGTCGTTCACCCATACTCTGAGGACCCATTGATTCACTGGAAGCGATGTAGTGTTGGTGATGACTCCGCTGGTACTGTTGATAGCGAAATAAACGGTGTTGTTAATCCACCAAAGGTCTAGCCCATTCAGATCTGTCGCGTTCAGGTCATAGTAGAGGGGCTCGCCGGGGCTCAGAGTTTGATTGGTAGGCGCCTCTACCCAGACTGGTGGGGCTTTGTCCTGAACAATCACCGTGAAGTTAGCTGAGCTTACATAATTGAATGAGTCATTGACCCACACTTGGATTCCATAAGAGCCCAAAGCGAGGAAGGTCGTATTCCTGATTACGCCATTTATTGTAATATTGAATTGCGTAGTGTCGTTTATCCACCACCAGCTGATACCAGAGAGGTCCGTCGCGTTCAAGTCATACCGGAAATGAGTGCCGTATTCGCTGAACTGGTCGGTGGGCACCTCTACCCATGTTGGCGGTGTGGCATCCAGTATAGTAATCGAGAAATTAGCAGCGAGAGTGAAGCCCCGGCTATCGTTAACCCAAAGGGCGATTCCGTATTCACCGATGTTGAGGAAGGTGACATTGGACACCACGCCTAACCCGCTGACGGTGAAACGGACTGTATCATTTAACCACCAAAGATGAAGACCAGGAATAGACGAAGTGGCATTAGCGTCTTGAAAGACAGGCGTGCCAATCTCCAATGTTTGATTAAAGGGGCGGTCTAACCAGACCGGTGGTGATCCAAATGGAAGCATTAAGGGATTAACATCGGTATTCCCGGAGGCTCCTCCAATAGGTTTTGGAGTATCACCAATCCCATCCCCATCCGCGTCATATACAGCATATTCAGAATAGTAGTTGTAATCAAAATCGTTGTTAATACCTGAATCGCTGGCATGGCTGGTCTGGTTTACAAAGACGTTCCACCAGATGTAGTTTCCAAGATTCCCTGGTTGTACCAAGAGCCCGTACTGTGTGTTATTCGCAATGGTGTTATTTGTTAGAGTATTAACATGTGATGAGGAGGTCAATCGGATTCCACAGAATTCGTTGAGTTGGCAGGTATTGTTAGCGATAAGATTTGCATTAGACTGACTAAGACGAACACCATCATCGTTACCAGTACAGGTGTTATTCGTCACAGTAATCGATTCCGAGTCATCAAGAACGATTCCGTAAGTGTTGTACTGGACAGTATTGTTGAACAAGTGACCGTTAGTGACATTGTAAAGGTAGATGCCTGAACCACTGCTGGTGTTTGCGTTGACGAGGCTGCAGTTTTGGATACGGAAATAAACTCGTGTATTCGAGATAGTGATGCAGTGACCGCTGGTTCCGTTTCGGTCAATGTCCAGATTCACGATAAGGTAAGGATTCCCCGAGGTACCAATGCCTGGCCACCCCTGATTCTCAAAGTCCGTATCATTGTTAATTACGATGGGATCGTGAGATATCCCCGGATGAGGAGGAATGACCTGTGTGATTCTATTATCAAAGAACGCTTCTCCTCCTTGAAGTATGTAAACTGGTGAAGAAGCAGGTTTCCCATTCTGTTGGACTAAATTATTTGAGGTTGCATGCGGCGGGTTCTCTTTAACGGTTCCATTGACCAGTGAGTGTGCTAGCAGGTTAAATGGGTGGAATAGAAGGGCAAGAGCAATGACCAGAATTACTGCCTCTTGCTTAGGACGCATAGAATACCTCACTAGCTATTCTGTATCTTCAATCCCTCGAAGTGGTCTTATATCTTGCTACGAACCAAATTCCTGGTAGAGCTTCTCAAGCCCAAGGCTCTTAATTGAAGCCGTGGTAGGATAGCCGTCAATATCACAGCCGCGGAGATGATAGAGTTCAGTAAGGCACCCTTCGAAATCTTGGCGGCTGATAAAGGCCGTTAGTCCCTTGGTTGGGCCGCTAGGGACCGGTTCCTCCATAAAACGATTTGGAAGCTGGTCATAATGCCGTGGAGCCTCGTCATATTCTCGAACATTAAAGAGACGAGCTAGAAGCCAAGTACGTGCAGCGATTCTGCGAACTGATTCTTCGGTGGCCTGCTCACCAGTGACCACACTGTAGATGGTGGCGATGTCCTTAATATTGAGTGACGGGCTAATTGAATGGCTGAAGTGGCAGACGACGAGTGAGTCCTTTAGTATCTTAAGATCCTGCTGTTCTACTAACGAGGGCAGAACCGAACGAGCGCTTTTTTGTGGCGGTTCACCTGTAACTGGCCAGCCCCGAAGATGGCTGGCTCCAGCCGCAGCGGTGGCATAACTTAGTCCGAGCCCGAGCTTTCCCCGCGGATCCCAGGCAGGGAATTCCAATCCTTTTACATGCATTGCCCGCCGGGTTGCACTCGGTCCAATATTCTGGGCAAACCGCATAGCTCCTTCAGCAAGCGCATCGCCTAGCCCTTCTCGGAGGGCAATATTCCTGACTAGCTGGAGTACCCCACTGCCATCACCGAATCTTATACCTTCTTTATTGTAGGGCTCTGGGAGTTCTCCACGTGATGCAAGCTCCATCAGTAATCCAATAACGTTACCAGTGCTAATCGTATCGAGTCCAAGAATATTACATAGATGGTTTGCTTGAATGACTACCTCCGCATCAGCTACTCCTAGGTTTCCCCCTAGCAGCCCAAGCGTTTCGTATTCGGGCACAGCAACAGCCCCAGTGACCTTCTTAGGTGCCCAAGGGAGGGGCTTTGTAATAATCCAGGAGCAACTGATGGGGCAGCGTTCGCATGGTTGACGGCGACGAGTCTGAGCAAAGATTGCTTCTATACGGTCAGGTGAAAGTTTGAGATGTTGTTCAAAGTGAGTTGTTTGGAAGTTACGGGTGGGGAACATACCAGTATTATTGGCATGCCACACAAGCCACGAGGTGCCGTGAAAGTAGAGGTTATGACCTTTCTCCTTTGCGGCTCGTGCACGTTTTACTAACAGCCTATTTAGAGCCTGCTCTTGGGTCGAATCGGGTGTGGGAATACTACTAGCGTGCCCACGTATTGTGATGGCCTTCAGCTTTTTAGCACCCAAGACTGCGCCTAACCCTCCACGACCAAAGGTTCTAAAGTAGTTATGAGTAAGACAGGCGAAACGTACTAACTTCTCACCAGCTGGACCAATCGAAAGCACTCCCACCTTAGCGTCCTCTTTTCGAAGTGCTAACTCTGTCTCATGACTAGTGTTGCCCCAGAAATGATTCGCCTTCCTTAGCGCTGTTTCGCCAGGGCTGATTTTGAGCCAGACAGGTTTTTCTGCCTGTCCCTCTAGGACTAGCAAGTCATATCCCGCCCGCTTCAACTCAGGTCCGAGGTAGCCCCCTGCTCCACTATCAATATAGAGCCCTGTCAGGGGACTTTTCGAAACAGCGGTGCAACGCCCCGCTAAGGGGATCCGCGTACCTTGAGTGGGTCCCGCCGCTAAGTAGAACCGGTTTTCCGGCCCCAGCGGGTCCACGCGTCGAGGAACCTCTCGATAAAGGTAGTAGGTTCCCAACCCTTTCCCTCCCATGAACTGCCGTAGCACTTTGACAGGGATTTTTTCCTCTGATATGCGTTTATTTCCAAGGTTTACCCGAAGTAATTGCCCCGACCACCCATACAAATCGGCTCACTCCTGCTAAAGAGGCTCCACACCCGCCCTCTTTATAAAGTGATTCCCCTTTCAATGAGCGCCTTCCCCTCCCACGCCGGAAACGTAAGCCATTTAAAGGAAGACCATCCCCTAGGATGGTACGCGGCACATGCCGCAAACGGAAAAAATTTGCCAAGAGGAATTGAACAAATTTGGAGCGTAAAACTGCAATCCAGCTGCTTACAGTTGTGATGCTCTGTGCTCTGATGCCATTTCTAGTGACTCCGACCGGTGTTGAACCTATACCCAGT
>JABXGV010000138.1 GCA_016550485.1 archaeon | reverse complement strand
TATTCCAGCAAGTATCGCAGTACTCTTGTTAGCGGTCTTGGTTTTTATTTCCCCCCTAAACTTTCTCCGAATGAATTTCATTCAGCTAATGGTTAGTACAGGATTAATGTATCTCGTTCTGGGGGGCTTATTTCTGAATATCTGTTATCGAATACACAAAGCCGAAGGCTTACTTAGATTCAGATTGCGATTCAGAACCAGGATCACCCTCATTTGTGGGTGGGGCATCTTTTCCCTGGGTACCGCTATCCTCCTATTATATACGCTCGGGATTCTTGCTCTGCCATTTGTGGCACTGCTTTCATCCATCATTTGGTTGGCTGGGGCCCTTATGCTACTTGCTGGTGTTGTGGTGCTGCAACTGGATAATCCCTTCTCTTGAGGATTCCGAACCTGTCTCTAGGATACGGGGTGATCTGGGGTTTCACCTGATGTCTGTTCCTCCTCTTCTTTGAGAAGTTTCAGGTGGTGGCTGTTGGAGGGTTTGCCAAGGAATCGTTGGAACCGTTGCTCCACGGTGACCAAATCGGGGAACTTGTGAGGCCCCAACGTCTCGACGTTAAAAGAAGCTGCCGCAGATGCAAAGTACGCGGACCACAGGGGACGCTTGGTTTGCTCGTAGGCAACGATGAAGGCGACGGAAAACACATCCCCGCAGCCAGTGCGGTCAACAACACAAAAGGGGGTAAAGGGAGGGATGTGGTGAAGTGTTCCGCCACGGTAAAGGTAGGCACCGCGGTCACCATCAGTGATAAGAACTATTGCCTTGGATTGGTTGAAGGCGCTTTGGGCGGCTTCTTCAAGGTCGGATTTGCGGGTGAGTTGCCGGAGCTCCTCAGTGTCACCTTTGAGGACATCGATATACGGGGCTACCTTCGGGAACCTGCGCCAGGGGCAAGCCTCCACAATGTTGTTTTGTTGGGTGTTCCTTCTCCTCACATACCCCTGCACATCCACTGATACTTGGATGTTGTGTTGTTTGGCTGTAATGATTATTCGTGGATTTACCTCTTGCAGGACTGGGCTGATGTGCATCCATTTCGTCCGCCAATAGGCGGAGGGGATGTCTCTCGAATTAATCCTCTCGGCGATATGGGGGACATGCTGGGATCGTCTACCCTCTTCGTCATATTTGTTCACAAAGCGAGTGGTGTAGTGTCCCTTGCGTAACCCCTCAAGGTCCATTCCACCTTCAGCGAGCCGCCTGAGGTAGGCTATGGGGCAATCATCACCTATCACCGAAACAAGGCCAACGCGGTGAAGCCCCATGCGACGGGCTACCATTGCATAGGAGGGGGGGCCTCCAAGGACTATCCCTTTGTCCTCCTGGGTGATTGTCTCGTCTAGGGCAATGTGACCTACTACTACGAGGTCATATTCGTAGTCCTGTAGCCTAACGGATAGGCTGATGTCCTTAGATTTGGTCACTCAACCATCACCTACCATTGAGGATACTACACTGGTTCCCAGTATTGTCGTCCATACAGCTTTTAAACCGTTGTGAATCCTAATGACCAATACTTCAGTGTTGTGTTTGCCTTGCAGAAAATCGTGAAGGACTAATTCGCTTAAATCGCAGCGCGGAAGGAGCTAGCAAGGTTGTCGACTCGAAACGGGATTAGGTAACCCACAAGATATCGAACGGTGCTGAAAAGGAGGAGACTTGGTCATTCTACAGAGTCGGCTATTCTCGCCGCTCTGATTTCCTTGGCGAAATCATCTATAGCAACACATTTTAGCAATGCCACTAGATGTTCAGTTGATTCGGGTAGGCTGAGGTCGGGTCATGACCACCACTCACTATGCCTTTCTCAGGTTTCCTCCTCATAGAACAAGCGGGTGATAAACATTGCCAAGAAGAAGTACGAGTTCAAAGGCTAAAGCTTCGTCGCAGACTCGGATGTTTAAGCTGCTTGCCGATAAGACATCACAGGGTATCCTCGTAATCAAGGGAGAAGATATCCTATACGTAAATGCGGCGATGGCAAAGATAATCGGCTATTCATTACGGGAGGTCCGTAACTGGCAACCCCAAGCCCTTCTAGCCCTAGTATTGAAGGTAGACCGAAAGGAGGTTGAAAAACTACTCCAGAGGGGGCTTCAGGGTCAGGTCAAAACTCGAGCGTATGAGGTGAGAATTACCGACAAGAGGGGTCGAGTCCGCTGGATACAGGCCATCCCCAAACAAATCAAGATCGAAAGGGATGACCCAGCGACCCTCGTAACCATTACAGATGTTACTGCGTACAAAGAGGCAGCACAGGCACTTCGTGCCTCACAAGAACGGTACCAAACCTTCCTAGAACACTTCCAGGGCATCGCTTATAGTGCTGTCGTTGAAGGACGCCCAGTCTTCTTTCATGGTGCAGTGAAACGCATCACAGGATATTCAGAAAAAGACTTCGTATCAGGTCGGGTGCGATGGAAGGATATCATTCACCCTGAAGACTGGGTTTTACTTCAATCAGACTGGGAGCGGATAGGATTAGTGCCTGGCTCATCAGTTGAACGCGAATATCGTATCATCCGCAAGGATGGGAAAATCCGCTGGCTCCTTGAATTCAGTCATAACATCAGCGATGAGGAGGGCAGAGTATTTGGCGTGGATGGTCACATCTATGACATAACTGAAAGAAAAGGGGCTGCGGAGGCACGCCATGAATCTGAAACTCGATACCGAACTCTAGTTGCAATTTCTCCAGATGCGATATTTCTCACAGACCTCACAGGCGAAATTCTTCTAGTAAATCCCCAAGCTGTTGAATTATTTGGCTGCAAGTCAGAAGCTGAGCTGCTAGGAAGACGAGCAATAGATTTTGTAGACTCAAAGGACAAGCAACGGATTATTGAAACGATGGCGAAAGCGGTGCAGGAGGGAAGGAAAACAAACATCGAGTATACTCTTCTACGCCAAGATGGCACAACTAGGCTTGTAGACTCGAGCGCCTCAGTGATAATCGGAGCAGATGGAGAACCTCAAGCTCTTATGGGGATATTTAGGGACATCACCGAACAGAAACTGGCTGAAAGGGCATTGAGTGAATCTGAAGCCAAGTACCGTGCATTGGTGGAACAATCCCTTCAAGGAATAATCGTCACGCAGGGACCACCACTACGAATCGTCTTTGCCAACACTGCCTTTCAAGAAATCATCGGGTATACGCTAGATGAGCTGCTCGCCTTTAAAGAGAACATTGACCAGCTTATCTATCCTGCTGATAG
>JABXGV010000137.1 GCA_016550485.1 archaeon | reverse complement strand
GTCCGTCAGGCTATATGAGATAGAGTTCTTTGTCTTTGTAAGGCGTAGAATGGTGTTTTAGTGGGTTTGGAAGGTTTTTCGTTTTAATAGAACCGACTTGCACTTCTTTCTTCTACAGACTATAATCAGATTCTCAATATAGGCACAACATAAGGCTCAGAATACATCAGGAAATGCAAATAGTGGTTTGATAGCAGGCTTTGAGGTGAAAAATCGTTGCATTTAGTTTTCCGACTTTAAAGGAGTCTTTCTGGATGCCTCGTTTAGAAGCAAACGCATGGAGGCGTCCAGAAAAATGTACCCCCCTTCCCGACCCGATGGCGGCCCGAATAATTACCCCCCTTCCCGACCCGATGGTGGTCCAAATTAAAAAGGAAGCCACTAAGATGGTTTCCTTCTCCTTTATTTTTCATCTTGTCAATTAATCAATTTTATTTAATTTCTAAGGTTCTATTAGAGTTTGTGAAGTCCAAATCCATTCTTGTCTCTCAAAATCATAGTTACTTGAAACTATTGGCGAGCGAGGATAAACGAATGCCTGCCAAGCAGGTCTGATAATCATGTGTGAATCTACTCCGCATTCAGCGAAAAGATTTCGTAGGGAGGAAAAGGCTTCTATTGCAACAGGATTTGGTAAATATAACGTGATTACTGCACCACCATCATCGAAAATCGTTCCAAAGATTTGGGGAAACATATGAAAACACCGAAGAATAAGTTCCGTAATTTCCCGAGATGAACGTATGTAAAGGCTTATTGATGCATTCAAGCCTATATGAATCAGCCCAATCTGGAAGGGATCGGTTTGGATGCCAATATTAGATAATTTTTTGACTCGACGACGATAGAGCTTTTCTTCAACTTTAGGGAGCTTAAGATGCCGTGCCTCTTTTGAAATTCTTGCTGAAGCAGTATCTGTTGCTGAAACTGAAATTGTTGACCTTCGAAAATAAGTAAAGTCCCAAGGATGCAGACGTAACGGTGGAGGAGCTTTTTCTTTCAGGTCACTTTGTGTGTATTTAAAACTATGGAGTGGAGGCACAATTTCTGGGTTTTTTTCCTTGATAGCATGTCTTATCAGTTCAATTGTAGATGTTAAATCACTTTCCCACCCGACATCAGGAACATAAGATTGAAAATTAGTAAATGATACGAGTTCTGTTACTTCATGCATTATTGGCGGCGGTAGGTTCCACGTTTGGCACATACTATTTATCCATACCGTAAATTCCTCAACGTGTGGGGATGGGATAAGGAAGAATGCTGCTAAGAGTGTGCTTCCAATTACTCTCAAGACTAATGCGTATCGGATTTCAGCAAACATTTTCATTAACATTCTATATGTCTCTGAATCTGGAATTTGAAGGACTACTGAGATATTATGTAACCCGATTAAGGGGAAATTCAAATGGCATGAAACGCGAAGCAGGTGTTTACTGGCTAGCCTTCGTATCAACGGGCTGAGTGTCCCAGGCGTAACCCCTAGTTGTGTTGCCAGTCGTTTCTGCGAAATGCTTGGGTTGCTAGCGAGCGCTCTGATCACTCTAAGTTCTGCTGCGGTCAATATTCGCTGGATTTCCATCATCCAACGCTCGAGTGCAGCAGTGTAGGCAGTAGAGGTGATTGCGGAGTGTTTTCCACCGCGCATTCCGTTGAGCCACAAAATCGCTTTTCTTATGAAGGCTCCGTCTACGACATTATCGAACATGGCGAAGCCAAGCGTTGGGTAGTAACGGTAGTATTCGTAGTCTTGGGGTGGTGATACGGTTTCCCAGAGCTGCTGGAGATCCTTCTGGTGTTCTGGGTTCTTTGTGCCGTGTTTTATGCCGGCATAGAGACCGATGTCTGCGGCTTCAGGGACCTGTCGGATATGGGGAACGAGGTGTTCGAGCACTGCTTCGCGCCACAAAACCCATTCCTGGATGTGTGCTGGCTCCTCTTGGAGGGGTGCAGCAACCTCCAGCACCCATCCGTTTCCCCGGGTTGTTTTGGAGTCAGGTGTTTCAATGACACCGAAGCGGGGTCCTTCATAGATGAGTGGTATGTCGCTCCATTGTAGGCGGACAAACTGGCCTCTGCGGCGCGTGGGGCGCTCAAGTTTTAACAGGAGAGCTACTTTTTCAGCGACTTCTTGGAATCGTTTTGTTAGTAACTTGTCTTGATCTGAGGGGAAGGTCTATCCCACCTTGTAGTGTCTTTCGTCTTTCTTTGTAGGTATTATATTAACTTCGTTCTCGGTGTTGCACCTGAAGTCAGTCGTTACTCTGTTGTCTGCCACCTACAATGGAGTTAGCCGCATTTAAAGCCGTTCCAATCAAGGGTGTAATGACATAAAAATCGTGTGACACTAACTCGTTGCCTCAACCTACAATGTAGCAACTTAATTTAGAGAGCGAGAGGGTGTATTCCAGGGAGGGTGTCCTTTGCCCAGACCCACGCGCCGCGGTCGAAATCGTAGTTCTTTGAATCTACAGGAGAGGGAATAGTTGCTCCATACGCCTCCCACGTTGGTTTGACCATGAGGCGTGTATTGAATCCAATTTCCAGCAATATATCTCGTAGGGAGGTTTCTATGGCCACTGCTGCGTCCTTGGGTACAAGTAGGACCGCGGCTGCACACCCGTCCCTGTAGATGACCCCTGCCATGTGCGGCATGAGTTGGAATGCTGATAGTAGTTGGAACGATTGTTCATAGGTGCCTTCTACTAGTAGGTTGATGGTTGCCGTTAGCCCAACATGGATTAGTCCGATCCCCATCGGAGGGCTTAGTAGTCCTGCTTTTTTGAGTATTCTGATTCTACGTCTGTATGTTAGGTGTTCGCTTTCTCGGTATCCGGCTAGCCTAGCTTCTTGTGATTCGCTCGATTCTATTCTATCGGTTTGGAATAGAGGTTTTGTTGCGCGTTGGATGTAGACAAAGTCGGCTGGTTTTAGTTTCAGTTTTTGTGGAGGGTTTGATTGAGGGTACTTTATTGTTCGGATTGGAGGTAGCAGTGATGATAGTTCTTCGCGTACAAGCCTAGATATGTTTTCCAGTATTGGTTCATAGTCTTGTGGCCAGCCACCGCGCTCTGGGTCATATATTGTGAAGTTTCTGTGCTGTGCCTGTTCTAGCACTGTCCTGATTTCAGGGTAGGGTAGATCCCAAGCGGTGGAAAGCTCTTTTGCCCAGCTTCTGAACCTCCCAACACGGCGTGTGGGAATAGCGAAGGTGCAATGTATTGCATCGTCTAACTCTAGGATAGTGAGGGTATAGCGGATTGTGCTCAGCATTTTCCGGAGTTTGTAGAGAACACGAAGATCTTGTGATGTGTATGTTACGGCAAGGCGTTGGAGCCCTATTACTGGTAGGTTGATGTATCTGATGAAGCGTAAGAGGTGTTTGCTTGCGAGCCTCTTTAGGGCGCGACTTACAGGGGGCTGGGTCAGTTTCACTCTTTTAGCCAGTTGGGTCTGGGATATCTCGGGATGGTTATTTAGCACTGTAAGTATGCTCTGTTCTCTTGGGCTGAGCATTTGGTGGAAATCAAACATCCATCTTTCGAGGGCAGCAGTGTAACTTTCCGAAGTTAGGGGGATGTCAACACCAGAGAATGTAGTGTTGAGCCAAGGAATGACCCTTTGTAGGAAGGTTCCCTCAACTACCTTATCGAAGAAGTGGAAACCTGCAGTTGGGACATATCGGTAGCATGCGTAGTGTTGGGGGAGTGAGATGGTTTCCCATATGCGCTGTAGGTTATGTCGACGTCTGTGTTTCCTTAGACCATGTTTTAAGCCGCCATAGAGACCTAGGTCTGCGGCTTCTGGAACTTGACGCACTCGATTACACAAGTGTTCAAGTATAGCTTCCCTCCACAACACCCATTCTAAGATGTAAGTTTCTGAATGCTTCAATTTCTCTGATACTAGTAATTCAGGCATACTGGCCGAGTTGAGGAACTCGGATACTCCGAATCGACGGTTATCTAATGTTGAAGGAATATCTGCCCAGCGGACACTCTGATACCGATTTTCTTGAGGCGGTTCACCAAGGAACTCACTAGCTTGGCGGACAACCGAGGAAAACAGGGTTTGCAGAGTACCAGCTTTTTCTTCGGAGGCCATGCTATTACAACTTCCACGAAGAGAGGTGTCTTATGAGATTGTACAACTCTAATTCAGGGTTTTAGTTTTTCCTCTGCTTGAAATACATCGCATAACGCAAGCCGTGTTTGGGAGAGGGCTACAAAGTTTATCAGTTTCTCCCTGCGTATCCAGTTGCTAAAGCTTTAGCCTGGGAGGGGTTCTGGACGATCAGGGGGATACAAATCTAGTCTCCTCGAAGCGAGGTTGTGGTGCCTACACTTGTTTATAAAAAACATCATTATTAGCGTGCAAGGGCAGGTATATCATACTGCTGGGTATGAATTAATCTTTGCGTCTATGTGTGGTTTATTAGCCTATTTGGGAGTAGATTATTGGCACGAACATGGGGCGTGTCCGGGTGGCTGTGTGGTGTTGTGCTCCCTCCTGACCGGTTGGGTCCCATTTTTCTCCGCGGAGGGTTCACATGCTCCTTTTGCTGGCTTCGACCGCCGCATTAGACCCAGGCTGGCTGGGGGGTACATGGGGCGGTCAAGCTCCAGCCACCAGACCACCCGCCCTTTTTTCTAAAAACACTCTTACAGAGTCTGTTAGTCTATGCCTTGCTGGTGTCTAGGACCTTCGCCCAAGACGAGTTAATAAGCTGTCATTAGAAGGAGGAGTGGTAGCGGGGGGTCGATTTGAACGACCGATCTCGGGGTTTCTCAATGGGGTTTATGAGCCCCGCGGGATACCCTGGCTTCGGGGACCGGACTATTTAGCCCGGCCTTACCCCACCCCGCTATGAGCTTTACGACTACACTTGACGTGTTCGATAAAAGCTTTGTGTAATTCATTATCAATAATGAAGAACCATTGGAGACCTAGTACATATTGAAGCAATACGTACTCTGATGTCTGGAAGACATCGGTCGTTTTTATCACTATAGTAACTAAAACCCCCAGGCACTATAATTTCGACTGCATCAGACGAACAGGAGGAAGCTTCCACTACTCATTTATGCACTATAGTAGCTAAACAGATTTGTGGTGTTTAAATATCGACTAATCATCAAGTAGATGGTGATAATGTGATTCATCCGTTAGGTCGTCCTGGTGGTCCAGTCTAATCATCTAGCCCTTTTTCACTTTCTTTTTTATCATTACCGAGTGTAACTTAGGAGTTTCATTAGGGCATAGGGGACCTCGGTATAATCATTGACTTTGATGTGGTGCCCACCTCCAAGGTCAGCTATTCGTTTACATGTTTCACTTCCTTGTGGGTGGATGCCTGGCGTCTGTAGCACGTGAAGAGAGTGATAGCGGCTAGCGTGGGGATAGGGGGACCCGCCACGGTTTGCAATTCCGTCAGTTATGAGCACTGCCCATGATTCGCGGTGTCGCGAGCGTTGGTATTCACTATATGCAGTTTCAAGGCCATCGGCGATGTTGGTGAACCCGGCGGGTTCGGTGTCGAGAATAGTGTCGACAATATAGTCAATGGTAGCGGTTTGATTCATGGTTTTAATGGTCTGTGAGGCGGTATTGAAGGCGATGAGGGCGTATTGGTCGTGGCGGAGATGATACGCGGCCACTGCGGCAGCGAGGGCGGAAGTGAGGAGTTTGGGTCCTGTCATTGATCCTGAGGTGTCTAGGATGATGGTGCCGATTTTTCTTCTGGATTTGCGTTCAACACCAACTATGTCATCGTAAGTAACGAATGGTAATTTGTTAATGGCTTGGTCAAGTGTTGCGTCGAGGTCAAACTCGTCAAGGCCAGGATAGAAAGGTACTTGTATGATGGTTTCTGGTCGTAATCCACTTCCGCTGATACGAATTGCTGACTTGATGATTGTACTACGGGCCAGCTCCCTTAGCGTTTGGCGATAACGACCCCTGAGATGCCGTCTAAGCTGAAAGAATAGTAGTGGTGCGACTGCATCACCTTTACTTGCAGCCCGCATAATGGTCTGGAGCCCATCAAGAGAAGAAATGATTTCAGCAGTAGCAACTGATTGAAGGCTGGCTAGTGCTTGAAGCGCCGTAACGTTGCCATAATGGAGAGCAATTTCAGCCATTCTTTTTGTAGTAGCGTAATCAAAGGTTTGTCCAAGACGGAGAAATCGTTTCAGATCTGTGCCTTGGGAACGGATTTCTGACTCGAAGAGTTTTTCGTCTGAAAGGTCTCCAGAGAGTATTATCGGGGCGTCATCGGAAATGGTGCTTTCCTCTGCCTCTAGAAATTTCCCATCACGCTTCTAACCAGGTCTATGATAATCTGTTGGGGCGTTTTCTGCGTGTTATCGTGGAGTTGTATTTTTGGTACAAGGGCCATCACTGCCGCCTCTTCCCAGTCACTTCTCCCTAACTCTGATAATTGGTGGAAGAGGCTAGCTAAATCGATGGCACCACGGACGCTGGCGCCACGCTTAATTGATGGATAGTCACGGGTAGCACGAGTGATGGCTACAGCAATGTCGCGTATTTTCTCATCTTCGATTTCGGTGTTAATTTGTACTATTTCCTTTTCTTCGCTTTCAGTGTGGTAATCTAAAATCAGCCAGACAAAACGATCTCGCAGCGCTTCGCCTAGACGAGTGACACCGACACTAGCTTCTGGATTTTGCGTGGCAATAATCCTGAACCCGTTTTGGGCTTCTATAGTATCAAGTTTTGGTACTTGGAGCAGGGATTCGTCCATTACTGGGAGAAGCGTGTTTTGTGTTGCTTCAGGCATTCGATTAAGCTCGTTAATAAAGAGAATACCGCCGGACTCCATGGCTTCGACTAAAGCACCGGGAATAAAGGCATCTCTAGTGTATCCATTCTTGAGAACTATTGGTGGGTCGAACCATCCTACAAGCTTTGACGAGGTAAAACGTTCGTCTCCATCAACGCGATGAAGGGGACGTCGAAGATAATCGGCCACCGCTTTGGCAAGAGTGGTTTTTCCTACACCTACTTGTCCTTCGATAAGCAAGTGCTTTCTTGCCTTATCAGCAGCCAGACACTGCGCTATGGCCTCTGTTCGCCCGACTATACGGTATTTTCGTTGTACTTCTATGATATCTTTATCTGGCTTCATTTGCGTTCACCCATAAAACTTTAGAAAAGAATGTTTATGAGGGGGATAGATAATTCTTTTCAGCTAGCGGGGTTGGCAGAGCGGTAACGCGCTGGACTCGAGAACCCCGAGTTATCCAGTGACCTATTGGTCGCAAGGGTTCAAATCCCTTACCCCGCGCCACCCTTCTCTAATGCCTAAATAACAAGATCTGCGATATCAATACTTGATTCCGAAATCCGCTCAAGATAATGGGCTACGCGGTCTAGTAGAGGTAGGAAAGCAGCGTCTTGCTTCATAAGAACCGCTGTTAGTCGCCGTATTAACTCCTTGATTTCGTTCTTCATTTTGATGACTCGATACGCCCGTGTCTCGTCTTGTTGGAGAACCGCTGTTATTGCTTCACGATGGGCTAGGATTACTTGTTGACTGAGTTCATTTAGGAGCTTTGAGAATTCTGGGTCTAGTGGAATAGAAGGTTTAGTAAGGACCTGTTCTGCAATACCTACGCCGCAGTCGGCAATTGTCTCAACCTCTTTTGCTACAAGGCGATAGTCCAACAGATTCAGGGGCGAAAGAAGATAGTCACCAGTCGGTGAGGCAATAGCGCGTCTGAGTTGACGAACAACGAGGAAGTAAAGCCTGTCTACTTCTTGGTCTCTATTGATCACATCTTGTGCTAGTTCTTGGTCACTACGAATAAAGGACCGGACAGCATCTTCATGCATTTTTGCGGCAATCTCGTAAGTACGTTTCAAATAAGTTCGCAAGTCAATATTTCGTGATATCAGGCACTGTAAAGTCATCATTGCAGCGTCTTCTTCTATGACTTCAGCCCCAACAAGAAATAACGCCATGCGTTTGACTTCTCGTTTCAAAGAGGATGTCATTACATCCCCTAGTTTCAATTCAATTACATCATTTCCTGCAAGGTAAGACGCTAGAATAGTACGTGAAAGATCATCTGGGCTGGTAATTACGTCCCGACGCTGAACCGGTTCTTCTGCTAACCCGGGAGAAATAATCAACATACCATCCGCACGTTCATGAACTAAAAGCGTTGAACCTCTTTCAAGAGAATGCCCTTTAACCCAACGTTTGGGAACGGATATTAGAAACGAGGCGCCAACTCTTTGTAATTTACGAGCTTCCATAGCCAATCGAATCTAAACGACACAAGCTAGTTTAT
>JABXGV010000136.1 GCA_016550485.1 archaeon | reverse complement strand
CATCGCTCGCACCAGAAGCGCAACAAGCTACACCACGAATAAGACGCCTCGTGAAAGCACTCTATGACCCGACTCTACGAGACAGCGCCAAATATGAACTGGCGAAAATCGGATTTCCAGCAGTAGATTCAATACTCCCTCTCCTTCAGGATTCTGACAAATGGATACGACACGATGCAATTGCTCTCTGCGGCAAGTATTGGAGAAACGTAGCGGCGTACGAAGTGAACAAAGTGGTGACAGCATTCATCCCACTTCTTTTCGACGAGGATGTGGAAGTGCGACGTAAAGCAACTAGAGCGTTGGGACTCCTTCGGAGCCCACAGGTACTAGAACCTCTTGGTACAGTTCTCCTGCACGACAGTGACAGTAGTGTACGAGAAACAGCCGCTATGATCTTGGGTTATATGAAGATGAAGGGCGTTCAAAGGCTTCTAATCGAAGCGCTCCATGATGACGACAGCAGCGTGAGAGCTAGCGTACTTAGGAGTTTAGGGCGTCTCAGAGACCCTCGGACCATAGAGCTCTTCATCAAAGCTATGCTCAACGACCCTGCGGTTGACCCTCGATATGCAGCAATTTGGGTGTTGGGGGGCTGGCCATTAGATAGCCAACTGGTGGATCCTCTCATCACGGTTCTTCAACATGACCCCAGCATAAAGATGCAGGAAAGGGCTATTACTTCACTTAGATTTATCGGTGGTAAGCGAGTGGTGGAACTACTCATCACGATTCTCAACAAACCCACCAAGACCCTGTGGGGTCAAGCAATCCATGCGCTAGGAGAAATTCGTGATAAACGAGCTACCGAGGTGCTGCTCAAGATACTCCGCAAGGATGACAAGTATAGTAGATGTGCAGCAGCCATAGCACTAAGAAAAATCGGGGATATTCGAGCCTTGGCAACGCTCCAGAAAATCCTCAAACGAGAAAAGGATAGTGTCGTTCGGCAATACATCCGGGACGCCATAAAACGCCTAAAACGATACTATGAGGGGTAGTCTAGCTTCCCATACGCCGTTTGATACCCCAAATGCCGAGGATTACGACCACCACGCCAACGACGCCGAACACCACCTGACTGAGCTACTCGAAGATACACCTTTAATTGGAAAGGTGCCCTTCTACCCTACCCGGAGAAGGGGTTCAGAAAGGTAATGATTCGGGTAAACCTGTGAGAATGCTCAGCGGAGCGGGATTAGCTGCTAGGGCGCGGGGATGGAAATAAGTCGACGACGAGTGCGCAACGGTTGAGCGATGGCGCACTAACTGCAGGCCGCAGCGCCTTGGCTAGGCAGCCTTCCTCGCCATCTAATTAACGCTAGGGGTACCCAGTCGCTGAAGCCCCTAAATATCTATGGCCCCTCCGCCGCCGAGAGCATCCCCTACTATGAGGATGATTGGGGCGAGGATGAAAGCGAGGCCCAGGCAGAACGGTAGGGCCTGGAGCGCAATAAGACCCATAGCTTGATGATCTGCCGGAGTGAACTCCGGCAGGGTCTTACCTGACGTAAGGGCGTGGAACATGACGACCGCCCAGTCGAAAATGAAGCCGAAGATAAAGCCTGCGATAACCCAGATGATGAGAAACTTCACACAGCTTCGCATAACTAAGCCTCCCTAGTGAGAATTATGTAAGCCTGATACAAAAACGCACCGGTGACCAGGTGAATGAGCCTTTTACCCTGCCTCGAGAGGGGTTCTAGGGGATACTCCTTGCATGGTGCGTCATGGTATATTGCCATCACCCTTCATTCTAAGTAAAATTAATAATCTCATACAGGAAGAGGTGTCGAGGGAACACCATGGCGTTCCAGTTCACTGATGTCGAAGAAGAGAATGAAGACGAAGGCTCCCCTGATGGCCTGTTACACCGCGCTAGAGGCTACATGGCAACAGGGAAGCCACAGAAAGCCTTAGACTTACTCCAGAGGGCGCTCCAGAGGGTTCGCGACCAAGGATTCGGCAGACTCGAATACCACATCCTCAACGCCCTCAGCGAAGTGTACCTAGAACTCCGCAAATACAAAGCAGCCCTGAAAAGTCACAAACAAATCATCAAAATCATCAAAGCGGATATGGAGGCCTGGATCGAGGGAGCCCCCACCCCCGAGGAGAAGCAACGCCGAAAAGCAATAGCCGACGACAAACCCATCAGAACCACCACTCAGACTCCCCGGTCACGCAGCCGGTCACGCCGAAAAACCAAGACGTGCAAACACTGTGGAAGCCCCATCGAACCCGGAGACAAATACTGTATTGGCTGCGGAAGGGAAGTAACCCGGTCAAAATAGCAGCCTTCTACCCTGCCCGGAGAGGGGTTTCAGGGTGTGCTTTGCCAGTAGCCTCGGCAGAGCCATACTGAGGTGGCCTTCACCGAATATACTTCTCGGCTAGCTCTATCCGTCATTAGAAAACTCATCACGCTCCAAGACCCCAATCAGGAATTCATTGGAGTTGGAAACATCCTTTGGGTACATGATCTGGTACTTGGTTTCAACTTTTGGGATGATGGCGTCAAGAGCCGCAAAGACATCATGGATGACATCCGAATTACAAGGAATCGCATCCTGGCAATCAATTAACGCTCGTATAATGAAGGCGACCTGTTTGGGGGGGAGTTCCACCACTTCATCCACCCTTTGGAGCAGCTGCACCGCGGCATGGCCAATTTCTGTTTCGTTTCCCGAGTTCAAAGCACCACACAGCTGCCTAAACTCCTTCTGCACGAATAACACCAGCTCAGTAATGGTCAGCAAGTTTCGCTTATCTGCATTACCCTTCTAAGAAACAACCTTTAAAAGACCAGCCCCGTGGCCCCCCTCTTAAAATGGACTTTTAGAGTGCTCTCTGGCGATTGAGTTTTAAGCCACCAACTCACAGGTACAAGGTGGGAAGGACGATGTCTAAATATCCTCATCATTATCTGCCAGTGTCCCTCCTCCACGGCGACCTCATCGGCTTGGTACCAGAAGGCGACACGATTATGTACACCTCAAGAGTTTTGGTCCTCAAGCCTAGCTACTGGGGCACCAAATTCGCCAGCCACCTCGTCCTCACAGACAATGGTGTTGCTTTCAGAGCTATCAAGGCTCGGTATAAAGACATAGCCAAGGCTATGGGCGACTCCCTAGACTATATTCCCTATGGGCTCATCACCAAGTTTGTAAACAAGCGGCACCTGGTACGAATCAAGTACGTTGACCAAGTCGACCCTGATCTGCGGCGAGGTTGGAAGTTCAAAATCGACCGGTGCAAAGAAGTCAAGGAAAACAAAGCCTCCTGGGGCGCCCGTAAATTCCAGTTTGGAGACTACTTCGAAGACCTTTACTACAGGGCTATACGAGGGAAATAGCAGAACCACACCTGGCTAGAACTAGGCAGGGCCACGTTGCTGGGGCTCCGGTTGCCATTTTTCTAGTAAACACTAAAATAGACTTATGAACAATAATGGAGACGAGGGAGACCCTTGGGTAGGCTATACAGGTACGATAAGGGTGGTCAAGGTGGTGGCACCAGCGCGTCGATGGAGGAGCGGATATCTTGGCTCCTCGCCCAAGGCAAAATCATGCTGAACCTCTATCAGAGGGCCCCAACACCAACGGATAAGGAGCGGGTCAAAGGCGAACTCGACAGCCTCTACAAGCAACTCACCGAGATATACCCGGTACTATCCCGCCAGCGACGGTACCAAGAACTCCTCACCCTACAACAGATCCAACTAGAAATAATACGAATCTTCAAAAGACAACAAGCGGAGGGCGTACT
>JABXGV010000135.1 GCA_016550485.1 archaeon | reverse complement strand
TTAGGCGAGAATACGATAAGCGCGAGGATTCTGTGGGGGTTGACTGTTGAAGAGAGAGAGGTTTCTTCAGCTTTTGTCTTTTTGGTTGCGGGGAGATGGTTCATGGCTATCGATCATAGAGCCTGCATTCTCAACGAGGAGCAGGCGGAGAGTCTGGGCATAGATCCCGAAGGACTCCCCGTCAAAGTCGCCATCGAAGGACAAGACTTCACGGTCATAGGCATAATTGCTGACGACTACTTCTTATTGCAGGACGTGGATGGCGAAGTGATCACCCCAATCATACTCGATGTACCGGAAAATGACTATAGCATGCACGCCTTGAAGGACGAAGTCTTTATTCTTCAGTTTGATGATGTTTGTCAGCTGTTCGG
The DNA here is from genome assembly GCA_016550485.1 of archaeon. Lineage (GTDB taxonomy): Archaea > Asgardarchaeota > Hermodarchaeia > Hermodarchaeales > Hermodarchaeaceae > YT-063. The sequence continues at coordinate 3,145 of JABXGV010000135.1, read as the reverse complement.
TGGGGATATTGCGAGCGTATCCATGAAATTCGGGGATGGCGGGATGGTTTCTTCGGCGATAAGTGAGATTCAGGAGACGCTGGATCAGATTCTTTTGTGGTCCTGTGTGGGAGAAGTGACGAGCATGTACGCGAGCCCGCTTCAGGTCACCGTCTTGGGCTTGGAGTATCAGGCAGTACCCATCTTGATAGTGGCATTATCCATCTTCAACTTGTCAATCGCGTCGGTTTACGAGCGAAGAAGAGAAATATCTACCCTCGCCACAATAGGGCTTTCACCGAGAAACGTATCATTCGTCTTCCTGACGGAGGCCATAGTCTGCGCTGTCGTAGGAGGGGTGACCGGATACATGGCAGGCATGTTTGCATGCGGCACTCTCGCTACCCTCATGCCGGGAATATTGAGCCTAAACTTTTCCTCTTCATGGGTCATGATCTCGGTTGTCTCCGCCATGGGAATCGCCCTTCTCTCTTCGATCGTTCCATTCTACCAAGCATCAAAACTGGTGACTCCCTCCTTAAAGAGGGCTTTCGAGATAACCACGAAACCTGTAGGTGACTCTTGGGGAATTGTTCTGCCGTTTCACGTAGACACAGAAGAAGAGCTTCATGGAGTTATATCTTACCTCACCGAATACCTTGAATCTCACGAAGGAGAGCACGCACCTGAATTCAGTACCAAAAACATCCGCCTTGAGACTGAGGTAGAGCAAGGTCAACCCATGATGAAATTGATTATGACTATTGGCATCAGCCCTTATGACTTAGGGGTGATTCAAGATGTGACTGTACTGTCTACTCAGGATGAAGGGCATTGGAACTTCCGGCTGGTTATCCTGAGGAAAGCAGGAGAGATAGGGGACTGGGTTAGATTGAACAGGAGTTTCGTGGGCGTCTTGAGGGGACAAATGCTTCTATGGCGAATCCTAGCAGTTGACGAGAAAGGCAAGTATAGTATGATGTTTGACAAACTAGAAGCAAGGTTGAGGAAAGAGTGATGTTGAAAGACGAAGAAGAAAAGTCTGGAATTACGCGTTCCTCATTTATTGCGATATTATACGCTATGTTCGTGTTTACTCCAGCGCTTATCTACTTGAACTTGATGACCGGACTCGGCGGCCTATCTGTCGCATGGTTCACCATGATTCTGTGGATTGAGTTTGGGCGACTTCAAGGTTCGAAACTCACGAAGCAGGAAGCTTTCTTGATATTTACTCTAGTAGGCGTAGCAACATTTGTTCCAACACAATATGTGTACCGGGCTTATTTTGTTCAATCTGACATAGCAAGGTTCTTTGGACTTGCTGGGGAGATTCCTGATTGGTGGGCTCCACCTTTGGAAGCGGGGATTTTTGAGATTAGAACGTTCTTCCATCCCGCTTGGATTATTCCTTTGGGGATAGCAATCGGAGCAATCTTGCTTGCACGTCTCTTGCAGTTCATTCTTGCCTTTTTTGCTAAAGCCGTTTTCATCGAGATTGAGAATCTTCCGTTTCCTTTGCAGCGAATGGAGTCAGAAGCCATCTTAACCCTTACTGGAAAGGATGAAAGTGCTTCAAGAACACTCTTTTTATTCGCAATATTCGGCTTCTTCTACGGTTTCTTGGTTTACGCCTTGCCTTCTATTACGGAAGTATTATCTGGTGTTAGCCTATCGATTATTCCTGCTCCGTGGGTGGATATGACACGGGACATGGAGCGTCTCGGTCTAGGGGGCGCCATTTTCGGTGTGGCTACTGATCTTTCGCCTATTGCTACCGCATTTGTGCTTCCCGCTTCAACTATACTTTCCATTGTTCTCGGTTCATTTGCTGTTTATACTATTGGAAATTGGCTTACGGTAGCGTACAATCTTTCACCGGTTTCTTGGTGGGAGCCCGGCATGAGTGCGGGAATGGCGTGGCAGCGTTCAACACTCTATTTCTGGACGAGTCCAATTGTCGGTATAGTTTTGGCTGTCGGTATTGTTCCATTTATTCGTCACCCCCGTGTACTAGTTAATGCATTGAAATCTCTGGTGCAGCCTAGTGGGAGCAGCAAGGAGCGCATTCTTACCGCAAAGACTTTTGTGATACTGTACATTGCTTGTATAGCTTTAGGAATCGCCTTTTTCGTTCAATTGGCCCCTAACTTCTTCTGGTCCTCATTTATCTTAGTTATTCCGATGCTGGCAGGAACGCCATTAATTCTTACATTAATTCAAGGACGAATGAGAGGTTATGCCGGTGTGGTGCCCCCTAGACTAAGCCAGAACCTAGTAAGATCTATTTACTTGCTATCGGGATACGCTGGAACCGAGATATGGTTTGTTCCCGACTTGTGGACTGTTACAGGGCAAGGAATTCTCTCACAATTCAAGCTAGCCCAACTCACAAAGACTAGCCTCCGCAGCTTCGTCAAGGCATACTGGATCATCACTCCAATCGCAATTCTAGTAGGGTTTATGTATATGGAGCTTTTTTGGAGAGTAGCTCCTATTCCTTCAGGAGCATATCCCGGAGCCGCGATAAATTGGCCTGTTGACGCTACTATTTCATCTCTATGGATGAAGGGGCTGGCTCATGATCTATTCCGGCCAACATGGCTTCTTGGAGGATTCGGCGCGGGATTCCTCGTTTTCCTTCTAAGTGCGTTCACCCCAATTCCCTTGTCACTTGCGGGTTTGGGAATCGGAGTGTACCTTGCTCCGCCTTTCGCAACGACATATCTAATTGGAATAATTGCTACCTTAATCTTTAGGAAACTGTTTGGTGTGACATGGTACCGAAAGAATAGGAGACTTGTAGCCGCCGGCATGTTGATGGGTGAAGGACTTGCTATCGCACTCGGTGTAGCCGCCATCCTAATGGTGAACGCTATATGGGTTAGACCCTTCTAAAAAGCGTCCTATCCGAAATGCTCTTATAAACCTGCATTCAACAGGCAAATTAACCGACAAAGCTGATTTGCATCAAGTATCTACCTGTCAATCTGGTTCGTTTACCTGTCTTCCAACAGAATTATCAATGGATAGCCCCAACTGAAGATACTGTCAAACTGTCTTATCATGTAACCAATGCTAGGGGCAAGGCTAGATACGGCGAACACCAAGAACTAGGCATTGGTCACTGCCATCTTCGAAGTTGTCTTCTGAGACTTACGAACCA
>JABXGV010000134.1 GCA_016550485.1 archaeon | reverse complement strand
TTCCATAACCCCGCCTACAACCCACAATCGACCTACTACGTAGGGGAGATGGTGGACTTGGAGGACCAGTTCGGCAGTGTCGAAGCGAAGGTTGAGTATGCCGAATACTTTTGCAACCCTGCCAAAAAAACCTACGACAGTGAGGTAACGGAGATCGCAAACGACGACAATCACCTTATGATATACGGCATAACAACACCCACGAATCAGAAGTGGGTAGTGGACGTCAATAACCAGTTTGGAGAACAGACGCTGCATGTATCCGGTCCGGTCAAGTTGGCTGTGCCAACGCAGAAGGAGGGGCATGATTTTCCTGAGGATCTCGACCACTACTTATTGTATGAAACCTCGGATCCAAACCTGAACATAGTTGTGCAACTAGAGGACCAGTTTAACCTCGAACCGGATGTCACGGTGCTCCGCCCCGTCTACTTCGCTAACCCCGTCCAGAAAACAACACAAGACGGTGAAGTATCTTCGATCGGGAACGATCAGGCGCATCTGGTATTCTACGAGATAATCGAGGACGAGACTTTCCAGATGGATGTAGATGCCACCAACCAGTTCCATACGGTGACGGTCTCCATGCCACAGGCGGCTCACTACAACAACCTTATCGCCGTGCCATCCCAGAAGATAGACTATGGTCCACCCCCGCCACTCGATCACTTCAAATTCTACGAGATTGTTGGCGGTCCCTACGTAGGTGATGTCATGCAGCTGGTAGAGGACCAGTTCTACACCGGCATCGATGAAGTGCAGGTCTGGTATCCCAGATACTTCGGCAACCCTGTCGCCAAGACGAATGACGGCACGGTGACGCCAATCGGGGACGCTGACCATCACCTGATGTTGTACGACATAACAACACCCGCGACTCAGACCTGGAGCGTGGAGGTCGACAACCAGTTTGGGGAACAGAGCCTGACAGTAACCGGTCCGGTCATGTTGGCAGTACCAACCCTGAAGGAGGAACACGACCCACCGTGGTGGCTCGACCACTATTTGCTCTACAAGGTCATTGAGGGAGATGACGTGCAGGAGGTTGTGGACCTGGAGGATCAGTGGCACAAGGAATCCGATGTCGAGGTGCACCGCCCGGTCTACTTCGCTAATCCCGCCGGGAAAGTACCCCCCAATATCGACTGGTCTCCGGGTATGCCGCTGACTCTTTATAACCCTAATGATCATATGGTGTTATACGAGATAGTTGGCGAGACTTTCCAGAAGGATGTGAGAATTCAGAATCAACTACATGAGCAACAGCAGACCATCTCCGTCCAAGAAGCAAAGCTCCTTGCCGTGCCTTCCGAGAAGGTAAGCTTTGAGGAAGTCGAGCCCGAGCCTATGCTCGACCACTTCTTGAGCTACTGGACTATTGAGCCCATTCCCGTAGATGCCCATGTGTACCTTGAGGACCAGTTCTGCTCCGTCGAGGCAATGGTGGGGCCACCCGGGTGGTTCTGCAATCCTGTCGAGAAGCAGCACGAGGTGGTGACGCCGATTTTGAACCCCGACCATCACCTCACAGTCTACTACATAGCCACTGAAGAGGAACCTCAGCACTGGTTTGTGAATGTCAATAACCAGTTTGGTACCCAGCAAATGCTCGTGTACGGCCCGGTCGCACTGGCCGTACCAACGCAGAAGGAAGGGCACGAACTGCCGGTAGATCTCGACCACTACATGCTCTACGAGGTCATCGAAGGCCCATACTTTGACAATTTAGTTGTCGGTCTGGACGACCAGTTCCACGATATAGCAGAAGGAACAATGGTCCGGACCAGTTACTTCGCTAACCCCGTCCAGAAAACAGATGAAACCGGCTTGGTAACGGAGGTTGTGAACACACAGATACATCTGGTATTCTACGACATTATAGGCGCCCAGTATTACTATCAGCAGTTACTGATTGTCAATCAGTTCGGTCAACAGACCTTCGACTTGGGCGACCCAGCTCACCTCGTTACGCCATCGCAGAAGATAAGCTGGGAGGTGTGGCAGCCGCAGTAGATATAATACAGAGTGCGAGAAAGATAGGGTCGAGGTTAACCCCTCGACCCTATTCAATTTGAGGCACTCTCATTTGACATTTGTGATTTGACTAGCATAGCGTTATAATGGAAATTGATGGAAAAGGGTACCTGGAAAGTTAAGACGGGACTTGCCCAAACGCTGAAGGGCGGGGTGATTATGGACGTAGTCACGCCTGAGCAAGCTAAAATTGCTGAGAAAGCTGGTGCCTGTGCTGTCATGGCATTGGAAAGAGTGCCAGCAGATATCCGCGCCGCTGGCGGCGTGGCTCGCATGGCTGACCCCACTGTGATTACAGCCATAAGAGAAGCAGTGAGCATCCCGGTAATGGCCAAATGTCGCATCGGTCACTTTGCTGAGGCTCAGGTACTGGAAGCATTGGGTGTTGATTTCATCGATGAGTCCGAAGTGCTCACTCCTGCCGATGAAAGCCATCACATCTGGAAACATGATTTCACGGTTCCTTTTGTTTGTGGTTGCCGGGAATTGGGCGAAGCATTACGTCGCATTTCTGAAGGGGCAGCAATGATTCGCACTAAGGGCGAGGCTGGAACAGGCAATATAGTTGAAGCTGTAAGGCACATGCGGGCGGTCCAAGATGGGATTCGCAGGCTTCAATCCTTACCTGAGGAGGAATTAGTAGCTGAGGCGAAAGTACTTGGCGCTCCTCTGGAGTTAGTAATAGATGTTCATAAGACAGGAAAGTTACCTGTTGTGAACTTTGCCGCCGGTGGTGTAGCAACACCTGCCGATGCTGCTTTAATGATGCAACTGGGAGCCGAGGGAGTATTTGTGGGCTCGGGGGTTTTTAAGTCAAGTGACCCCGCAAGCAGGGCGCAGGCTATTGTTAAAGCCACCACCCACTATCAGGATCCGGCTATAGTCGCTGAGGCGTCCAAAGGTTTGGGGACCGCCATGCCAGGTCTAGACATAAAAGATATACCACAACAAGAGTTGTTGGCTCCACGGGGTTGGTAAGGTGAAGACAGATATTTCACAGAATGCGAAAGGTAGTTACTGACGATTTAGACGCGCTGCTTGATATCTTACCACTCCATATCCGTGAGCCGGTTTACCAGCAGCCCGATCACAGCGAACTGATAGAGGTAATCTTAGACTTAGGTCGTCTCCCAGAAGCTCGCTTTCCCCATAGGGAGCTAGTACTTAACTCCAGTGATGTTAACCAGTCTGATATTGATTATATAGTGTCACGCATTGGCGAGTTCACCGGGGATAATCGCGCCGGCATCAACCACACCCTTCACCGCATCTCAGCCATTCGCAATAGACATGGAGAGATAATCGGCTTGACCTGTCGTGTGGGCAGGGCTGTATTCGGTACCGTAAGGATGATTCAAGACCTTATCGAATCAGGTAAAAGCGTCCTGCTCTTAGGGCGACCCGGTATAGGCAAAACTACTATGTTGCGAGAAGTGGCTCGAGTGCTGGCTGATGATTCTAGAAAACGAGTTATCGTAATTGATACTTCTAATGAAATTGCCGGGGACGGCGACATCCCTCATCCTGCCATCGGACACGCCCGGCGGATGCAAGTAGCTACTCCTGATAAACAACATGCGGTTATGATTGAAGCAGTGGAAAATCACATGCCTGAGGTCATAATTATCGATGAAATAGGCACCGAACTTGAAGCCCAAGCAGCTCGAACTATCGCTGAGCGCGGAGTGCAGCTGGTAGGCACCGCGCATGGAAACACTCTGGAAAACTTGATAATGAATCCTACTTTGTCTGACCTTATCGGCGGCATCCAGACGGTCACCTTGGGGGATGAAGAGGCCAGGCGACGGCGCACGCAAAAATCTATCCTGGAGCGTAAAGCTCCGCCGACCTTCGATATGGTGGTGGAAATTGTCGATTATTACAAGGTAACCGTACATCCTGAAGTGACCGAGGCTGTTGATGCCCTCTTGCACGGGCGGCCCCCAAAGGCCGAAGTTCGTTGGATGAATGAAGACGGTGAGGTAAAGAAGGAGGCGATAACCTCCCCTCTTATGTGGGAAGGTAAGGAAGAGAAGCAGC
>JABXGV010000133.1 GCA_016550485.1 archaeon | reverse complement strand
TGCAATGGTGGTAACACGACATTACACTCGACAGGGTAGTGTCGCCATTGCTGCCGCTGTCCTTTTCCTGATTCCCGCCCATATTATCCTCCTCACGCTACCTTTCAGCATTATGACAGTGATTGCAAGTTCCAGCTATTACTCCATCTATTCCTTTTACTATATGTTCTCACCATTACTTTCAGCGCTGATTGAACCAGCCTGTATCCTTGGTGCTATCCTCTTTTACCGGTCTCGAAACATCTGGAAACTCCACTAGTTGACAAGACTGTGGTTTGGTAAGCTCAAGGTTCCGCCTATTTGGTCTTGGGCTTCCGGCGGGTAGAAGACTTTCTAGGTTTCTGTGGGGCGGCGCTAGTCTCTAATTTGGTCAGGCGGTCCCGCAGTGTAACGTTCTCTCGTTGAAGCTTCTCGAGGTCATCTCGGAGCTTCCGTAACTCGTCTCCCTTATCCTTCCCCGTATGGATGGTCTTTATGGCCCTTCGGGCTCGTTGGCGAAACCGCGAACGTGGATCGCTGCTTGCTATACGCTGTAAATATGGAATCGCATCAGGATGTCCCCGCGCGACAAGCGCACTAATGGCAGCAATGTAGGGTCTGTAGGAGAGGGCGTCAAAGGGCTCTTTGAATACGGCTACAATCGACTCAAGGATATCTTTACGGTGCTCACGATACTTCCCGAGTTTACCCAGCGCGGCAAGGGCGGCGATGCGCACCAAATAGGGTTTGCCATAAGCGGTCCACTCGATAGCGAGAGGGATGCCGCGCTCGTCGTCGAGTTCTGCGAGGCCTGCTAGCGCACCAGTGCGAATGACGTCTCTAAACGAATCCTTAGAAAGCGCCTTTTTCAGAGCGGCAAATGCCTTCTCCGATTTTGTCTTACCGAGAGCAGTAGCAGCAGCACTTTCGACAAAATAGCTTTCATCTACCTCAAGAAGAGGAAGTAGCGCCTCCGCAGCCCGTTCATCCCGGTAATTCCCTAAAGCCACTGCAACGCCGCGACGGGTTTTCGGATGCTTCGCCTTAGTGCACGCCGCTAACGCCTCTAATGCTCCTTCGCCAGGAATCGTTCCTAGTGCCTTAGCAGCCCTGACTTGTACCCCCCAGAAGGGATCTGTTAGCACCGCTTCTTTTAGGGCCTTGATGGCGCTGGGTGTTCCCTTCTTCGCTAGGGTCGTTGCGGCTTGGATGCGGCTCATCGCTTCTTTTGCATGTTGAAGTTGGTAGCACAGCATATCCTCTGGTAGATCGAAATCCAATGTCTTGAGCACCCACAAACCGGGGTCGAATTCTATCATCAATGGTTTGTCTGGAACTGGTAAGTAGAAGGTTTGTTCACGCTGCTCCACAAAAATCTCAAAGGTCATCGAGCCTCCTTTGGTAGTGACGCCAATATCTACTGGAACCACGAAGACCTCAGGTGTCATCTGACTTCCCTTCTGCTGCTGCTTCACTGTTAGCTTGAGCATACCCCGTTTTGTGTTCCACGACTGGGTAACCTTGAACTCGGGGTATCCCGCTTTGAAGATCCATTGGTCAAAGAACTGGTCCATCGGGTCTCCTGTAATCTCTTCAATGGCGCGCTGAAAGTCAACCGTTTCCACGACGCCTTTAGCATGCTTTGTAAGGTAGCGCTGTAGCACCTTCCACCACACCTCCTCTCCTAGCTGGTGACGCAACATGTGCAGCCGCCATGATCCCCCAGGGTATGAATGCGAATCGAAGAGATTCGTCGGGAACTCGTACACGTTAGTAACAATAGGGCGTCGATATCTTGTTGAGTCCTCTTGCATGTAGCGCTCTGCGTTCTCTAGTAAGCGGTAACTGAATTCATCACGCCCTTCATCAAACTCTGCAAAACAGGGGTCAAGGTAGGTGGCAAATCCCTCGTGCAGCCACAGTTGGCTCCAGGTCTTAAGAGTGATAAGGTCACCAAACCACATGTGAGATAGCTCGTGGGCAACAAGTGGCTCCGACTTGAAATCCAGATGTGCCCGTGCATCATGTAAGGTTAAATCCGTCAAGGTGGTTGCAGATGTGTTCTCCATCCCTCCGAAAGTGAAGTTTGTGACGCAGCTCTGTGTGTAGGCTTTGTAAGGATAGGGGACACCGAATTTATCGATAAAGAAGCGCATGATTTTGCAGGTTTTGCTGAAGGAGTGCTCCGTGTCTGCTTCTCGACCTGTCGGAATGTAATAGCGAAGCGGAATTCCGTCACAATCTTCTTCGGTGATGGTGTATTTCCCGATGACAAGGCTTACAAGATAAAGAGAGTGGGGAACTTCGAAAAGCCAGTGGAACGTGGTACTTTTCGCGTCTTCCTTTTTGGAGACGAGTTCTCCATTGGAAAGGGCTTCGTAACCAGTAGGGACGGTCACAATAACCTCGGTCGTAGCTTTCAAGTGGGGTGTGTCAATGCAGGGGAACCAATATCGGTTGTCTTCGTCTTGCCCCTGGCTCCACACTGATACGGGCTCATTAGGATAGTGTTTGTTAGGTAGAACCCAGTAAAGCCCAGCCACTGGGCTTGTGCAGGAATACTTGATGACTATGGTTTCGTCAAGCCCTCGAGGGAGAGCTTTGAGCAGGGTTACGGTGAGTTTATCTTCATCGTAATCGTAGTCAAGGTCTCTGCCTTTGGAGTCTTGAATAGACTCTATCTGCAGCTTGATGGCATCGAAGGCTATGCGCTGAGCCCCATCCTTAATTGCTTTGATGCTGGTAGCACAAAGCCCGCTAAAAGACCTATCCTCTAACCGCTTAAATGTCAGATTTAATTTAACGTGGGTTACCTTGAACGGAAGTTTTCGCGTCCACTGTGGTGCTGTGCCCGGTGCAGCGAAGGGCTTATGTTCACCGTGTGAGTACGCGCCAAATTCCATCCGATCAAAGGCATCGGTGATATCATCAGGCATAAGATTACGTCCAAAAATTAAGTTAGTTCGGGTCAAGGGTTGCTCTGGTTACTTAAGCGTGTTTTCCTTAGGCGTCATTTCCACGGGCTCCTAGTTGCTGAAGGATTTTCACGGCTTCTTTGATGGTCAGAGGGAGGGCTTGGGTGTCTGGGGCAGCGGTGAACCAGGGGAGTTGTTGAAAGAGCCTAGTTACCGTTGGTGGGCTGAGACGGGCTTTTGTTAACGTCGCTGTGTCGGAGAAGACCGAGGTTACAGTGCCCTTTGCAGTAATACGTCCCTTGTTGAGGACATATGCCCGGTCAGCTAGTAGAGGTACACTGTCGACATCGTGGGTGGCGGTGATGAGCGTGAGGTCTCCTTGTTTGTGTAGCTTTGCTAGGAATTTAATGAAATCAGCCCGACTCTTGGGGTCGAGGTGGGCGGTGGGCTCGTCAAGAATTAGAATCTTCGGGCGCATAGCGAGAACGGTGGCGATGGCAGCTCGCTTTTTCTCTCCAACAGAGAGATGGTGGGGTGGCTTGTCCCGCAGGTGAGGTAGTCCCACAATCTCCAGTGCGTCGTCCACTCGTTGTCGCACGTCCTCTTCGGGAAGACCCATGTTGAGTGGTCCAAAGGCGACATCCTCCCAGATTGAAGGCATGAAGAGCTGATTATCAGGTTCTTGGAAGACCAGTCCAACCTTTGCACGGAGTTTCCGCTTTGTTTTTGGTGTCATATCTTGATGAAGAATTTTGATGCTCCCTTTAGTCGGTTCAAGGATTCCACTAATGACTGAGAGGAGTGTTGATTT
>JABXGV010000012.1 GCA_016550485.1 archaeon | reverse complement strand
TCTTCCGATCTCGTATCGAAGAACTATCTGAACAAGCCAATCGTGCGCTCCGTAAAAAAGTCCTAAAAGGAGATTTAACGTCAATGGCGAGCCGTTGGCGAAAACGCGCTATGACAACGGGATCGGAGATTATTCCCATCGCACAAGAAGTTGCAATGGAGGCACGCCGGTCAACTCAACGTGTTCTCTTCGAATTACCTGAAACTGAAAGTGTTGAATTTCAGGCCGTACCTGATGCCCCTTGGAGCGCTTACAACTACTATCAAGGCGATTTTAAAGCGGTAATAGAAATCAACACTCAACTCCCTCGGAGTAAATACGGAATCTGGAAATGGGTAACCCACGAGGCATATCCTGGACATCAAACACAATTGGTTCAACGTGAACTTGGCTATCAGCAAGACACGCAAAATCTTGAAGCCACAATAGCACTCATCAATACACCTGATTGCACCATCGCTGAAGGACTAGCAGAAACTGGCCCTAACATCCTAAGTTCCGACCGACCTCTAACAGAGGCCGAAACCATCACTTCGTATATAACTCAATTACGCCGGGCAGTTGGGGTTAACGCATTAGTTATGCTTCAACAGCAACAAAAAAACGAATCAGAAGTTTTCGGATACATCAAAGAATTTGGTGCTTATGAAGAAGCGTACGCAAAAGCCCAACTTCCTTTTATGATCGACCCCATATGGGGACCCTATGGCTTCACTTACTTTGTTGGAGCTTGGCTTGTGAGAGGATTCTTCAAAGCGGCTCAGGAAGCCCATCTCCTTGATGAGTTCATTAACGCTCTATACTATGAACTCCATACTCCTTCAACTCTAAAAACACGAATCAAAGATCTTGACCTAAAACTCCCCAATCAGCTAATTTAGTTTCAACATTAGAAAAGCAACATCAATATAGCAGCGTAACGGTCATTTCTTTAGAGGGATTAATCCTGACCGCAAATTCTATGTTTCCAGGTGTCAAGTCGGTAGTCAATACGTTTTTTGGAGCTCCCATTGACCCAACACCAGCTACATTCGTTGTCACTGGTGTGCCATTTGATAAAACCAGTACCTATCGTCAGGGGTCAAAGAAGGGTCCAGCTGCTATTCGGACAGCCTCTCAGCATATCGAAAGCTATTGTCTTCAAGAATACCTAGACATCGATGCTTCTAAACTTCCCATTGCTGACATTGGGGATATTAACTTCGACGCTGAATCAGTTTCAGGCATGTTGAAGGCTGTGGAATCCGTTGTTTCGCAATTAAATCACCAAGATAAGGTGCCAATACTTCTGGGTGGTGAACACACCCTAACATTAGGGGCTGTCCGAGCCCTTCCACGTGACATTGTATTAGTCCAGTTCGATGCGCACATGGATCTTCGTGACCGCTACAATGACCTCGAATTTTCTCATGCGTGTGTCCAACGCCGCATCGTAGAGCAACTCGGACCAGACCATCTCATCCAAATCGGTGTCCGAGCTGTAGCAAAGGACGAATATGAGTACGCTGAAAAGCACAACATCGTCTTCTATACAAGCGAAGATATCAAAAAAGAAGGCGCAACGGCAATTGCACGTCGGATTAATGATGCCATCCCTCCCGGTCCTCCAGTATACATCTCAGTAGACATGGACGTGCTTGACCCCGCTTACGCTCCTGGAGTAGGCAACCCAGAAGCCGCTGGAATCACCACTTCGGAACTTCTATCAATTCTTCGGGTAATTACTCCTCGTGCGACAATTTTTGATGTAAACGAAGTCACTCCACAATATGACCAAGGAATTACTGCGATTTGTGCAGCAAAAATAATAACTTCTTTCCTCTGCATTCAAGCCAAACGACACAATTTAACCTCTCCATCGGATTAAAATCGCTGGTTCCAGTTCTCATTTCAATGTAGGAAAACGTAAATAGCTCTTTATAATAGGGGCTTCTCCATGACTGGATGGTGACACTAGTGTCAGATATATTGCAGGTTCTTGGGACAATCGGCTCGCGAGTCGATGAAAAAATGCTTGACCTCCTTGCTGTGGGAGCCGCAAAAGACTTCCATGAGGTTGTGTTCCACCAAGTCCAAGCGGGTGGAAAACGCATTCGTCCCGCCTTATCCATTCTGTTTTGCGAGGCAACGGGCGGATCACTCGAAGATGCCCTATCTAGTGCTGCTGCCGTCGAATTGACTCACAATTACTCACTCATCTTAGATGATATCATCGACGATGCCGATGTTCGCCGTAACCTACCAACAACTTGGAAAAAATTTGGTCTTTCGTTTGCAATTCTAGCCTCAACACACTATCGTGAAGCTATCGAAGAAGGCGTGCTCCAGTCTCCCAATCCTCTCCCAATTGCTCGTATAATTGCAGATACAATCCGTGAATTAGTTGAGGGAGAAAGGCTTGATGTACTCTTCGAACAGCTTCCTGGTGATCAAGATTATGCTGATAAACATCGCTATCATGATGTTACCCTAGAAGATTACGAGTCCATGATTGGATATAAGACGGCAGCTCTCATTCGAGCAGCCTGCGAAGTTGGAGTTATTTGTGCAGGTGGTTCAACGGAATTACAATCTGCTGCTAGGAACT
>JABXGV010000132.1 GCA_016550485.1 archaeon | reverse complement strand
CTCAAACCCTTAGCAATCCCTTGCTCGATGACAGTGACAGGTGAAATATCATCAGCCAGTGCTGCAGCGGCTAAAGTCTTGACCTGTTCTACATCAAACTCGAGCAACGCTGCGATCAATTCTTCCAAGATAGGAGGACCTTCATGGTTCGTTGTCATGCGGTGAACTCCGATTGAGGGTGTGTGCTTCTTTGCTAGGCATGGGTTTTTCAGCTTTGCCTTGCACTAAAGATTAAGCAGTGTTTGTACCAAGGCAAGAGATATTTTAACATAGTCCCAAGAGGTCTATCAAAATCGGAAAGGCGAGTCACCGTGTTTAATTTCTCAACGGAGCAGCAGTCCTTTGATATTGCTGGAGTGACGATTGGCGGGCAGCCTGGAGCTACACCCACAGTTCTCGTGGGGTCCCTGTTCTATCTGGGACACAACCTGGTCTCTGATACGAAGACCGGGAGATTCGACCACCAAGCTGCAAAAGCGCTCCTTGAAACCCAAGACCAAGTTTCTGCGAAAACTGGCATTCCTTGTATGGTGGATGTTGTTGGTAACACTAAGGAGGCGATGAGGCACTACATCGACTTCGTCGCGGAAGCGACTGATGCACCCTTTCTACTCGACTCTACCTCTGCTGAAACAAAAATGTCGGCTATTCGGTATGCCTCAGAGGTCGGGCTCACCAAACGGGTTGTCTACAACTCGCTTATGCCCTCCTCATCATCTGAAGAGTTTGAAACGATTCGCGAAGTGAAACTCGAGCAAGCAATACTGCTCGCCTATAGCAAGAATCTTACCAGCACCGCTGGGCGCGTTGAGATCATCAAACCTGAAGGGAGCACAGGGCTTCTCGACCGAGCTCAACAACACGGAATTACCAAGCCGCTTGTTGACACCGTGGTTCTAGATGTTCCGACGCTCGGGTTAGCCTGTCGTGCCATCTACGAGTTGAAGGATAAGTTTGGACTTGTGTGCGGCTGCGGAGCCCATAACGCAGTGGACACCTGGCGTGGATTGAAAACCAAGTTCCGCAGTGGATTACTGGAAACCGGGGTCGCTAGCTCTGGAGTCCTTGCAGCCGCGGCGGGTGCTGACTTCGTCTTGTATGGCCCACTAGAGCATTCCGAAGTGGTCTTCCCGATGGTCGCTATGGTGGAGGCGGCTTGGGGGCAGCTCGTCTTCGAGAGGACAGGTAAAGTTGACCTCAAGCATCCCCTCTTCAAAATTGGCTAGTTCCTATCCAGTTTTTAGGCAAGTTGGTATCTACACAGTGGTGGTGCGAGGATTATGCAGTTCTTCTTTGACGCCTGGGCTGTTAGCATCATTCTATTCCTCCAGCAGTTCCCTCATAGCCTCTGGATAGTATTGAATGAAGCGAGCGGTGAACTGGTTTTCATCGTCCTTCTCGCGACAACCTATTGGTGCTTTAACAAACGGGAAGGGAAAATCGCTGTTAATCTCTTGATGTTTTCCGGCTTCGTGAACATACTCCTCAAGTATGTCTTCGCGATGCCGCGCCCCGACCCGTCGCTTCGACCGGACCCAGAACACAAACTCGACACTTCCTACGGATTCCCCAGTGGCGCCGTACAAAACTCTGCAACCTTTTGGGGCTGGGCTTCAGTAAAGGTGCGACGCTGGAGCGTTTGGGGGGTGTCCATCCTTATGGTTGTCCTAACTGCGCTCGCCCGTATGGGACTGGGGATGCATTGGCTTGGTGATGTGATTGGGGGCGCCTGCATCGGCATTGTAATCGTCGTGATGGCAGTTTTCATCGTACCCTTCCTGCTTGAACGATGGAACTGGCTACCCCAGCTCCTGCAAAGTCTAGTATTCCCCCTCCTCGCCTTGGTCTTCTTTGGGGTTTTCGCTATCTTCTACAACCTAAACCCTACGCTCTACTTCCCCACCGAGAACATCGGAGTTTATATGGGCATCGTCTTCGGTTTTGGCGTAGGTGCAGCTTTGGAGAGGCAGTTCATCAACTTCTCAACCGACGTTTCAGGCACTACCCGAATCCTCCGCGCCGTTATGGGGCTGGTAATCGCCATCGTCCTCTCTTTCGCGCTTACCACGCTCTTCGGGTTGTTTACCCTTAGCGCTGTCTTTGCCTTCACTCTACGGTTCATAAAATACGGCTTGGTCGGATTCTTTGGCGCGTTCGTAGTTCCCCTACTCTTCAAAGCCATTAACCGCTGAAAGCGCGATCAACGGTTCCTTCCCACGATGGTGGAGCGGCTAACGGGTCATCCAGTTCATGCCAAGAAGAATCTCGCTGAACATCTCTTGCTTCGCCCCGCAGATCGGGCACTTGTGGGGTGGCTCCTCTCGGAAGCAAACATACCCGCACACCTTGCAGAACCAGAACTTTAGATTAGTTTCAGAAGCCGAAGACACTACGGCTGGCTTTGCGGCTGGTTCAGGCGCTGAATCGGGGCCTCCGCTAGTATAGGCTTGTTCGAGCTTTTGTGGTGGTCTGCGCTCAGGGATGGGCTGCACCTCTGCCTTACCCTCCGAGATCTCCTGATTCACATAGAGGGCACAGTAGCAATTCCCATATTCTTCAACATCGGGGTCTCGATAATCGCAGGGGCAGATGATGTCTCGGTCCTTCTCAAGTTGTCCTGTCGCTAAACGACAGGGACAGGAGGGGTAACCGTATCGTTCCTCGTTTCGTTTGAGGCCCTTGAGTATACCCTGCAGCATCTCTTCATCAGGGTTGAGAGCGTAGCCGTGCATTTTGGCGTCCGCTTCTGCACGCTGTCGGACTTCTTTAAGGGTGGTCAAAGACCTAACGCCTCCTTAATCTGCTCTTTCCTGAACCCAGTAATCAAAATCTTGTCATCGATAATTATGGTGGGATACCTGAGATCCCCTCCATGCCGCTGAATGTGTTGCTTGATAAGTTCCTGGTCCCCTTTGCTGGCTAGATCCACATCTACGTATTCGTATTCCACTCCGAGGTCCCTTAGGAACTGCTTGGTCATCCGGCACCAGTTGCACGTACTGATGGCATACATGAGTATTTGATGGTCCTTGTGCTTGCCTTCGACTTTGATGCGATTCAATGTCCCGAACCTCAAGAACCTTTTAGTCTGGCTGGAATTTATAATGTTTGTCAAATTATTAGTGGAATACTAAAAAGCAGTAGGATATCAACTCTCTAATCATTTGCGCTAAAAACAAGAGTAATTTGGATGGATATGAATGAAGCTTGAAATAATCACCTCTGCTGGGCTTGCTCACAAGAGCTATTTCCTCGTTGACAACCATGAAGCATTAGTTATTGACCCCCGTCGTGACTGCGAAATCTACACGGAGATTGCGCAGAAATATTGCGCCAAAATTAACTACATCATGGAGACTCATCGAAACGAGGACTATGTAATCGGGTCCCTCGAACTGCAGAACCTAACTGATGCAGAAATCGTTCACAGTAAATCGACTCCCTTCAAATATGGTGAACACAGAATCGGAGGCGGTGATACTTTTACTCTCGGTCGTCTTCGAGTTGAAGCAGTTGAGACTCCGGGGCACACAAATGACAGCATCTGCTATGTTGTCTACGATTCTGCACTCAGCAAGGAACCATTGATGGTGTTCACAGGTGATACCCTATTTGCCGGTGATGTAGGGCGTACTGATCTGCCTGGACTAGATATATGGCAGGTCCAAACAGAGAAGCTCTATCATAGCCTCTATGAGAAACTACTACCTTTGGGCGACCATGTCATCGTCTATCCTGGTCATGGCGCGGGCACAATTTGTGGGTCCAAGCTCAGCGACCGTAGCATCACCACCCTCGGGTACGAAAGAAAAACCAATCCAATCTTCCAACTTGACAAGGATGCATTCGTTAAGTACATGATGGGGCTGAAGCTGTACCGCCCCCCGTACTTCCGAAAGATGGAGGTCTACAACCTTAACGGGCCACCGCTCCTTAAGGACGCACCTATCACAAGGAAACTATCAGTTCTAGAGTTTGAAAAAACTGCTCGTTCTCCTGGTACTATAATCCTTGACACTCGTTTGCCCGGAGCTTTTGCGGCCTCTCATATTCCTAGTTCAGTAAATATTGGTCTAGATGATCTCGCCTTCTTCCCTGGCTGGGTGGTTACCCACGACCAACAAATATTATTAGTGTTGGACCACTTGTCAGAATTTAAAATCGCCAAGACACTTCTACAGCGCTTGGGCTTTGATAACATTAGGGGTTATCTCTGCCCTAACATTGCTGCGTGGCGTAACAAGGGCAAACCTACTGAACATTTGTATCCTTTGACACCTACTAGCCTAAAAGAGAAACTAGACCGAAAGGAGCTAGCCCTTGTAGATGTTCGTGAACAACGCGAATTTGAAAACGGACACATAGCGGGCGCTACGCATATCTATCTCGGACACCTACCCGTGCAAGCAGACAATCTTCCCACGGGCAAACCACTAGCCGTGATTTGTGGGTCAGGTAGACGAGCTAGCATAGCAGCTAGCCTTCTAAAACGAATGGGTATCAAGAACGTGTATAATGTTCTTGGTGGGATGAGTTCATGGAACGCACACGGTTACCCCACGGTCAAGTGAGACTGGTAGACTGAGTTCGTTTCAATGAGGGAGTACAGGGTTCTTTAGTGTGAACAGCGCTAGCTCAAGTCTTCCGGTTCCTCGGGACTATTCCTCTGGCTTTTCTTCCTTAGAACTAGTTACCGAAACTTCCACTTCGTGACTCTCCCAAAGCCCGTGTAAATTACACCAAGCCTGGGCCACGAAAGTAGTGGTTTTCTCAAGGGTAATTTGTAACGTCACCTCATATCCATCGGTCATCGGTGGATAGAAGTAAACGCGGGCAACCGGGCGTAGGCCTGCGTAGAGGACTACCCAGTTAATCCAGTGACCAAGCAAGCTTGGGTGTTCCACACCATCAAAGCCGCCAATCTTGATTTTCAAAGGGAAGGGTTCACCCGCTTTCACTTTCATCGGTGCTGTGATGTCAGGCACATGCTTTTTGGTCATATCGCTGTCAGTGGGCTTGTTCATACCCTCTAAGGTATACTCTTCAGGGCTCATGATCAATCGCCTAATAGAACTTCTGTGATACGAGTTTGCTTTCTTTTCCTAAAAGCTTTCCATCAATTCTTGACTCCTTTCCATCCAAGACTAAAGGAATGCCCAACAGAAAGCGAGTATCGCAACAGCGACAGTCATGATGAGCGCGATGGGAACCGCAAAACGCAGCACGCGCCCCTCGATACCATCCTGGTCAATAACCGCAGCTGCGTTCTGAAGCTTGGCGGGAGAAAGTACACTGGCTAGACCGCCACCTATTCCGCTGCTGGCACCTACAATTAAGGGGTCAGCTGAAATCAGAACGGAGCTGGTCTGGTGGAATGGTTGAAACATCGCGATGGCAGAGGTTTCGCTGCCGCTGACGAAGCCTCCCAGCAAGCCGAGAAACGCTGCGATTAAGGGGTATAGGGAGCCTAAGGCGCCTGCGGTGACTTGGGCTAGAACAAGAACCATATTCCACTGAGGGTTAGGGTGCACTGGATTTGGGTCACCGGCCGGGGTGAGGGGTGGCAACCAAGAACCATCAACGTTAACGAGGGTGCCAGAGTATCGAATGATGTAGGCTAGGGCAAAGAAGATGGCAGCTGAAATGAAGGGGCGCCACGAACGGCGGGACCATGTTCGCACGGTATCACTCATCACTTTTCGCGAGTGTGGAAGGAAGGGGATAGCTACCAACGTGGCGATTAAAACCCAGAAGTAGGCGTTCCAGAACACTCTGAGTTTAATTGGTGGAATATAGCCGATTTGAACGGGGAAGGCACACTGAGTGAAGAGCAAGTAATAGATTGGGGGAATCAAGTTCGTGACAAAGCAGAGGGCAATAAGAATTAGCCATGGGGACAAGGCTCGGAGCAGGCTCATCGATTTCAGGACAGGCTGGTCCTTCTCGGTGAGCACCGAGCGATCCACGAGGGGGAGCCCTCGAAGCTTAGCGTAGGCTAGCATCACCACAATCACTGTGAGTCCAGAGAACACATTGGTTAGGGGAGTGAAGCCCACCCAGGGGAGGTTGCAGAGAATACACACAAAGCCCGAAGTTAAGCCTGTAACAAGAGCTAGAGAGAAGGCTTCTCGGTTGAAGACAAGTTTCCGTCCTCCCGCAATCCAAAGCATTGCTAGGGCAATCCCCGTGGCTACAACGGGCATGAACAGAGAGAAGATGTGCCCTGACATGTATAGGGGGTTAACACCTGGATAGTAGGTCGCCCAATAGGTATCGGGGACGGAGTCCGCGAAGACGACTGCTGGAATGCCTAGAAGGGCATATGTCGTCAGTGGGTCGTAGCCAATAGCCGGAAGGGCAACAGATACTAGCGGTGAATACCCCATTGCTAGCATTACTGGTGGGAGCATACTCAAGGGTGTGGCACCGATGCCGACAAGGAATAGTCCCAGCCCAACGTTGATGAGCATAATCTGAATGGGCTTGTTCCCCGAACCTAATGTCTTGAAGAACACCGTGATTCGAGCGAGTGCACCAGAGCGAACCATGTAGGTAATCATAAAAATCGAGGTGACAACCATCAACGAGATGGGGAAGGAAGCCACAATCCCTGCTACACTTGCGAGAAGGGCGACTATAGGGTTAGTGCCAAAAAAGACGATTACAATAACGAATCCACTCCCAAAGGCAACAACCCCGGTACTATCAGCAGCCCATCGCCGCCCCACCAGTAAATACAGCGCTACGATAATCGGCAAGAGAATCAGAAAACAGCCAAGCAGAGGGATTGAGGCTACAAAATCAGGGAGAGACAGCATTGCCACCTACGAGCATTCAAAATTGTAGCATCTACTCACACTATTTCCTCATAAATGGGTAATATCGTCCAAGGCTTCACAAATCTCTCATTAATTTCTTAATTTCCGTAAAGAACAAAAAGAGCTGGCACACCTGTTTCTCATCTATTGTAGGCTAATGGAGGAACGCAAGGTTGACTGAAAAATTTGATATCATCGTTGTGGGTGCCGGTGTCCTCGGTGTTGCGGCGGCCTATCATCTTCAAAAGAGCAGCCCAAACAAGAGCATTCTACTGGTAGACAGCCAACCGGAGGCGGGGCAAGCAAACACCGCAATGAGCGCGGCTGCAGTGCGCAACATGTTCTCTTCCACCACGAATCAACTCCTTACCGATTCTAGCATCGCCTTCTACCGACACATCCAGGAGGGCCTAGGCTTTGACCTCACGATGCATATGTGTGGATATCTCTGGTTACTTAGTGCAGGTCAATTCAAGGCTCCGAGTGTAAAGATGTGGATGCAACGAATGGAGAAAAGCGACATTCACTATCAGGTGTACGAACAGGAAGAACTGCAAAAGCTGATACCTGGGATGACCACTAAATTCTCTGATGACGATGAAGAGGCCCAGTTGATGAACCTCAATAACATCGACTATGCTCTCTTTGGCTCCGAGTGCGGTGTTCTCGACCCAGACCTGTTAGTAAAATTCTATAAACAGGAATTCATCAAGCTCAGTAAGGTCAAACCCCGTTTCAGTCTCCCCGTTACGAGCCTTCTCCTAGAGGCCAAACCCTCCTTGGGCCTTCCTGGCGAGCCCTACGTCTGGCAGGACAAACGCGTAACAGGTGTTCGCACTCCTAAGGGTGACATCCACGCGGAGACTGTGGTTCTAGCTGTGGGGCCTTGGACTAACAGCCTCCTGGATCCTGTAGGTATATCTAGTTTTGTCAAGGCTAAGAAACGCCAACTCTTCATCATTCCCGCCAGTAATCACCCTCCTCTAGAACAGCTTCTGTTCACCAAGGGCTTCAGCAAAGCCGGGTTTCTACCCTTTACTATCCTCCCCTCTGCGGGGGTTTACGTGCGGGCGGTTCCTGAGGAGAAGTCCTTCTGGATTGGCTGTGCTGACAAGGTTGGTCGCGCCTACAAGTACGTGATGGAGGAGCAGGACTACAAGGCTGAACGCTCCTACTTTGAGGAAAGTATGTATCCGGTTCTCTCCAAGTATTTCCCTGCCTTCCAGAATGTACGCCCCGTAAACAGCTTCGCAGGAAGCTATTGCTACTCCTTCGATGCCCTCCCCTTTGTCTATGAGCAAGCAGGAGTAATCGTGGCAACTGGAGCGAGTGGGAGCGGGATAATGAAAGCGGATGCCATCGCAAGGATGGCGGATGCCCTCTACCGTGGAGAAAAGGAAACGGAACTCTACGGGGGACAGAAGATGCCCACCACCGCCCTTACCATCAGTGATCGTCAAGTCGAAGTGGAAAGGGTCATAATCTAGCTATCTTTTGAGAAGTCGTGCATTACCGTAACCTTTTTAGGATTTGTTTAGGGAACGGTGGCACTAAGTCAGGTAGAAGGCGAACAATCATGCGCACTCGTACACTCAGTTCCATGGTCTTACTGCTAATTTTGACCTTTGCAGTCTTTCCACAACTTTTCAATTCGAGCATTGTCCCATCTTCAACCCAGGCTGCGAATCCCGTGGTGACACCACAGGTAGAACACCTGAACTACACTGACTTTGACATTATTTACTACGGGGCGCCGTCTTGGGCAAACTCGTCTCTGCTTACGGTGACGGTGTACAACGTTTCAGCACCTGACCTTCTAAACTGCCAAGCAGGAGACCTTAACGTTAGTAAATTCGAAGTTCGCAATTCAACACATGATGTACTCTTTTGGGATAACCTACAATTCAATGGGTCACACTGGGTAGCCCTTAACTACAGTCTCCTTACCATCTCGAACATGTCCCACACTGATCACTACGACTTGTATGTGCGGTGCTTCTTCCAGCGCAATATCACCACACATATCTGGAACGTCACAACCGATCCGTCTACCACCTTTCACTATGAACACAAACTCTTCGTTGCCCAACCAACCTTTACCTATATTGCTGATACATCATATACCATTGACATCTATGTAGATTACATTAAAAGTTCAATCTGGGGAAAGCTTAACGAAACAAGCAGTAACTACATCCAAATCTTGAACACTACTGATAACTGGATAAGCCATCAAGTTGCCATATCATTTCTTAATAATCTCACTTACAACAGCATTGAAGACCGCTGGGAAGTCGATGAACTAAATATCACTGGGCTAGTACCTCAAACTGAATACAGGATTCAAGTCGCTGCTATCTACTCAATTAAGGATCCCCTTCACCAAACCAAACCCGCCAGTCCCCGCTCCGAAATCTTTGTGTTTTTGGGGCCATACCTGGACATCGCTGACCTCGTGATTAGGTACGAGGGACGGGATGTTCAGCGTCTCAATATCTCGGTGGCAAGCGTGTGGGATTCTTATCACGGCTATCTCGAAAACAGTAACATGACCCTTACCAACTTTAGCTTCTGGCATGTTGGTGGCACAGGCATCGTGCTTAACGCCACCTTTGAGTGGAATGCCACAGGCGAGTACTGGTACTATTGGAACTTCAATATTAGCAAATACATCGATGAAGGAATACTAGATATCGGTGAAACGTACAACATTACAGCCCATTTCAACGTCACTGCCACTCATCTTCGAGACGCTATAAAGGCTGTCAGCGCCTTCTCGAGGTCGTTCATTATAGATGTGGACCCGCCAGAACTAAAAAAGCATGTCATAAACGAGGGTGGTAACGACCCACCGACTGACGAAGACGAAGCAGTTGTGACTGCAGAAGTGAGTGACGATGCAAAAGTCACCACGGTGATTCTTAGCTACTATAATGGTTCGCACTGGATTAACGTAACCATGCATAGCGCAAAAAGCGTGACTACCAATTATACCGCGACGATTCCCGTGTTCCCTGAACGCTTTGAAGTGTTCTACAAATTCTACGTTAATGATTCACAGAATCAATGGTTTGTATCTCAGGAATACAGCTACATTGTTGCCGACACCCCGCCACTCATCGCCTACATCGTATACCTCCCTGAGACACCAACAGACCAGGAGACTGTAACGGTGAATGTCACGGTCACTGATGGAACTAGTGTGTATAACGTGACACTCTACTACTCAATCGATGGAATCAACTATATTGCTCTACCAATGAGTCATGTTAGTGGGAATCTGTACCAAGTCATCATCCCTGCATATCCTGGGGCTCTGCCCTACTTCCAGTTCGCTCATGTTCTCTTCCGAGTTGAATCAGCTGATGTCTATGGGAATATCCGGGTTTCAGCCACCTATGCGTACATAGTTCAAGGAACCCTGCCCGGTATTGACCCTCTCACAGGGCTCTTACTCCTCATTACCGTGGCCTTGGCGGTCCTCGTCATAGTTGTACTCATCAAAATCTACGAGCGATACTAGACCTCCTCCCAAATCGATGAACAGCTGCTGCACTCCCTTCAACTAGCCTAGGTTAATTTCTTCTCAGCCACAGCACGCTACTCCAAATAGGAACGAAGGGTTTTTTAACGGATAAAACAGAAAAATAGGGTAGGCAGAGTGAGCATGACACAGGGGAAATGACGCTGTGTGCCTCTCTGGCTAGGTGAACAGCCGTGATTATGCTCGTATTTCAGAACCGGGAATTCGTGGAATCAAGCGCTGAGGACGCCGGTATCCGCGTTGAGCTAGATGCAGGCGCCAAACAAGTCAAGCTTGTCCTTTCACGAGAAACCGGCCTTATTGAACGTCGAACAGCCATGCGTCAAGCTGAATCAATCGCACGTAGCGGATTCCTCCTTTCAAATGGTGAACGAATCGGACGAGGATGGAAACTCGTCGTAGACGAACAGGGATCCGCGCTCCCAGAGCGACTAACAGTCACTCCGCGAGTTAGTTACAGCCAAACAGCCAAATCCTTCGGAACCACTGAAGACAGTACCCGGCAGGACACGCCGATTCCACAGCCAAAAGCAGAACCAGCGCCTAGACCAAAACCTGAACTAGAACTTGAATCAGAGCCTGAACTAAAACCAGGCACCGAAGAAGAAACAGAGCTTCAAGAATAACATTGTGCGAACTTCGAAAAGTATCCTTAGAACCCCGGCTGTAAATGATTAGAGAAAACAAAAGAACCATAGAGGAAAGACTTAAACCACAAGAAAAAGCAGTCCAATAAAGGTGAACCAAAGTGGGTGAAGAAACCGACAAGATGAGAGAAGAACTACGACGGGCAATTGAAGAAGGAAAACCTGACCTCCAAAGTGCACCCAAAACAAAGCGTCCCAAAACGGATCTCTCCGCAGAACAGGCGCTTCTCGAGAAGCTACGAGCCGAAGGTAAACTCGAAGAAGAAGAGGAGTAACACTTCACAGGTGCATTTTACACTCTTCCTCTTTACCAAAGGCGTTCTAGTGGAAACATTCATCGAGAACGTACCCACATGGGCGCCTTTCTTACTTCTTTTTCTGCTTTTCCGCACACCGCATTTATTTTTCCTATCGAGTCTTGAATATAGAAGAATCTCTGTCACCTTGGAGGTGGCTCGATGGAAACCGTGTCGTACCGTTTTAACAGTGTTTGAAGGCGTTTGCGATGTTTCAGGAAAACTGGGCCAGTTTTGACTACCCATTTACTAAAGTGCTCGGCTAAAGCTTCCGTGCTCCATCGGTTCTGTCCCCTTGCCTTATCCCACTCGATAGCGATAGCATCACCCTGGAAGTAAAGCCGACCTCTTGCTAGACATAGCGCGCATTCTACAAAGTCTTTTTCGATGAACTGGATGAAAGGAGTCCCGCACTGAGGACAATGTCTAGGCTCCTCCGGCTTCCAAAGGATTGGCTCTTGTTCAGCTGAACGCTCTACTAGAGCATGCCCTAGGGTAGCCGCGCGAGCGAGTGTAGCTTCGTCGAGAAGAACCTCTGCAGGACCAGGCCTATACGCTGTCATTTTATCTATGATATCGAGCTGGAGTGTTCCAGCTAGGATGGTGAGCATCGGCATAGATAGGGGATCCCAGTCATGAAGACCCGCGGTGACAATTAGGCCTGCTGGTCG
Source organism: archaeon (assembly GCA_016550485.1). Classification (GTDB taxonomy): domain Archaea; phylum Asgardarchaeota; class Hermodarchaeia; order Hermodarchaeales; family Hermodarchaeaceae; genus YT-063. The sequence goes on along the minus strand of JABXGV010000132.1, from coordinate 4,764 downwards.
GCGTTTCATCTGACCAAGGACGAAGCTATATTCAAAGAGACGGTCGATGAGCAGCTTGATTATTCCAGCAGCGCCAAGAAAATACGTGGGTGCCGATAGTACAAGTCCCTCTGCCCATTGCAGTTGACCCCAAAGGCTGTGCATGTCATCATCAAGGCGACATGCCTCGCCCTTCAAGACACAAGCAAGACATCCTTTACACGGAAGTAACTTATAGTCAGAGAGGCGAATAGCCCGAACTTCAGCCCCTCGTTCTCTTGAAGCAATTAGCGCCTCTTTGACTAGGACTTCACCATTCCCTCTTTTGCGAGCCGAGCCGATAAGACCAAGTATCTTCATTCTACATCACTTTCATAGCAGGTTTTAATTTTAGTAAAGGACTTTGAAATCATCGTGGCTTAAATCAGGTTCCTCATCACGAATCTCAACAACATCTACGCGAGCAGCAGGAGGGCCCTTGTGAAGAAAACGAATTAGTTCATCAATAGACGCTTCCAGCCCTTGGGCAAAACACTCGACACTGCCATCTCGTTTGTTACGAACCCAACCAGTCAAACCGAGCCGTGACGCTTCCTCTCTTGTAGATACACGGAAGAAGACTCCCTGAACTCGTCCTTTTACAACAGCATGAATCGCCCGCATACAACTCAACCTACACTTCAATTGGAAGGAAGTGTTTAAATATTGGCTCCTGAAGAGGAATCTTGTCAGTGCCGACAACCACCTTGGTGTTATCTTGGGCCAAGCTCCTCTGCCCAATTAGGGGGGTTCCCTTGAGAAACATGCTGGTTAGAAAGCCTGACTAGATAAAAGAACCTGAGAGTACCCAGAATGAGCTATGATAGAGAACCAGTCGAAGCTACGGTGTCAGAACTAAAACCGCGGATGAAGAGTGTTAATATCACTTTCAAAGTGGTTGAGAAAGGCGAAGCCCGCGAAGTAACCTCACGTCGCGATGGTGAAACCCACCGTGTGCTTGACGCAACAGTAGGTGACTCCACTGGTATCGTGCTATTATCTCTATGGGATGATAGCATTGAGACCATTGAGATCGACAAAACCTACCGACTCGAAAATGGATACACAAGCCTGTTCCAAGGGCATCTTCGCTTGAACATTGGTCGCTACGGCAATATCACCGAAGCCGAAACACCGATTGAAGAGGTCAACACTGAAAACGACTTGAGTGCCCAAGAACATGAGCGCCCGCGCCGCTACGGATATGGTCGAGACCGTGGATACAGTAGCGGCGACCGACGCGGAGGCCGTGACCGCCGACGCGGTAGCGGCAGACGTTATTAGTTCCCCAAACTCCTAAGAGGTCGTGCCGCCTCTGGTAGGGGGCGCGTTCCCTCCTTTTTTCTACTAGACCCTTACCGTTGAAGGAATCCTTATATTCCTAGATGCTGCTGACACCATCTAAGGTTAAGACTTATGCCTCGTAGTAAAAGGGACGAAAAAGAAGATACTCAAGAAGAAGGGTTAGGCTGGAAAATTGAACGACGCCAGCAAAACAAGTGGGTGATGGTTTGTCCGCAATGTTTCAGTATGCTGCTCCAACCACTCCCCACCGCTTCAGGTATTCTCGAAGCTGCACGATATCGATGTCGAGAGTGTGGCTACAGCGGGATCGCTATCGAGGTTAACAGGGAGGATCTTGAGGACCTTCATCGTCGGAGACGAGCCCAAAAAGTTGCTACAGATAGCAATTGAGATGTTGTGACTAACTAGGTAGTTTACTTGGGTCCAGCTTGTGCCGTTTTGTGAAGTCATTAACTATCTCGTCTAGCCCTTGTTTTTGTTCAGAAGTAAGTGGCACAGGTTGGTGGCTCTCAAGAATACTAGCAATCTGCTTCCGCGCTCTGGCTTGACTATCAGGGGCCCCTTGTTGTTTCCAAGCCTCATAGGGTTGACGGTCTACCAAGTCACCTGGTAGGAAGTGTTCTCGGCGGAACCAAGTTAACGTATGGCGGAGACGGAGGAAGTCACCACCTTTCATACTAACTTCTCTTAGTGCTTCGCTGGCTAACGTTTCATCGGTAACCAAGATTCCCTCTGTCATCCGTTTTGCCATCCCACAGATGACTTCATCGAGGAGAAGTTTCTCGAAGCTCTGTGTGCTTTCGAAGCAGAGCATCCCTACGCCCGCAATATTATTTATTCCCATCAAAGCACCTAATATGAGACCTGTTGTTGCTTCGAAGCCACTCTGAGAATCTGCAGGCAGCTTCGCATCTGAGAGCCCGAGATAGCCGTGAGTGGGCAATCCGTAGTGCTTTGCCATCTGAGCATATGCACAAGTAAGCATAATGCTTTCAATGGCTCCCAGTCGAGCAGTACCATATCGCATGTCAACTGCGGTAGGTGAGCCGCCATAGATTACGGGTGCTCCTGGGGAGGTCAATTGGGCAAGAACCAGGCCGCTGAGTGATTCAGCATTATGTAATACCAGAGACCCCGCCAACGTGATTGGACCTGTAGCACCCAATTGGGGCATAGATATGGTCTCGACAGGGATACCTGCCTTTGCACAACAAAGCAGGTCGTGGACAGTAAGTTTACTCCAATTGAGTGGGGCAGAGGGACAAGCATCGAAAATGGCTAAGGGCTTATCACGTAGTTTCTTAGAGCTACCAGCAATAACCTCAAGCATGCGGCGCATATCATCAAACGCGTCAAGAGCAAAAGTGCCTGTGATAACAGGTTTGGTAGAGTTTTGCAACACGAGGTACAAGCGGTAACGATCAGCAATTATGCTGGGCACATCAGCAGGGATAACCGCGGTGCTTTGGGCATCAATGTTGGATAGAGCATCAACCATGCGGGCAAATTCTACCACATCAGAAACCCGGGGGTGGCGCCTTTCGCCTGTCTTTCGGTCCAAAAGGTGAGTAGCTGCAGAGCCTGGGTTAAAATGAACCTTATTGCTTTCCAGCTGGAGTGCAGGCTCCCCGTCTCGGGAATACAGCGTAATGGACTGTGGTGCCTTTCGAAGCTGTTCCTCCACTAGCGAGGCAGGGATAAACGCTCTCAATTTACCTTGGTCGACTGAGCATCCAGCCTGGGCGAGTAGGGTCAAAGCTTCTTCGTTGTGGATTGCCATACCGGCATCTTCGAGGAGAGCTAGACTTTCTTCATGAATACGTTGGATGTCGGCTTCGGATAGCAGTTCTAACTTGGGACGTAGTGTCATTAACTTAAACTCCTATTAACTAGCTGGTCAGCTAGATTCATCCTTTCTAGCGAATTGTTTAGCTATCGTGACGGCTTGATTGAAGTCTACACCATATCCGTCTGCGCCAATGGAGTCTGCGAAGCGCTGGCTGACGGGTGCACCACCTATCATCACTTTAATCTTATCGCGAAGCCCCTCTTTCTTCAGAAGGTCGATGGTTTCGCGCATTTTGTCCATCGTTGTTGTGAGTAAGGCTGACATAGCGATGATGTTTGCTTTCGTTTCACGGACCTTAGCAGTGAACTGCTCTGGGGAAACGTCTGTACCCAAGTCATGGACTGTGAAGCCGTTGACGATTAGCATGGTAGCAACAATACTCTTCCCAATATCGTGGATGTCTCCCTGAACTGTTCCAATGACAACACTACCCAGCGCCTCTTGACTTACTGTCTCAGTAAGAAGAGGTTCAAGAAGCTTGAGCCCCTCCTTCATAGTCTCAGCCGCAACAGCCAACTCTGGTAAAAATGCTTCACCACGTTCGAACCGATTACCCAAGACGCGGATACCCGCGGTCAGGCCATCCTTTACCACCATGGCAGCGTCCAGTTTCTGGTCAATGGCTTCTTGAATCAAGCGTAGCACCTTGTCCGCTTGACACGTAATCATCGATTCCCTGATTTTCTTTACTAGGTCTTCATTCATAGCCTTCACCTTTCACAAGAAGTAACATTCCCCCTTGTTTCATTAAAGGTTATGTAATTTGTTCATCAACGAAGCCTTATTTTCTGAATTTAAAATAACTAGGTCCCTAGCCTTGGGGGATGTGAGTTGTAAAACGGAAATCGTGATAAAAGAGTAAACCTGCAGTGGTCATGGCTGTGACGGTGTTCATCATTGCGAATCGAAGGGGCTTTATCATTCGGTGTGTTTCTCCGTCGCCCTAACCGTTTTCTCGCCATCTGCAAGGTGGGTGGACGGGAACTACCTTGCTATCTCCCCAATCCTGGACCGATGCCAGACCTCCTCTATCCCGGGCTAGAGGTGCTTGTGAGACATGCGCCAGCACATCATCGAAAGACAGAGTATGATCTTATTGGAGTACGTAATCGTGGCGTCTTACTCTCCTTAGATTCGAGGGTACCAAATAAGCTCCTAGCAGAAGCATTCTCTATTCAGTCGGTGCCACCCTTTGCTCATTATTCTGATATCAAACCCGAACCTTCATACCTAGGGAGTCGCTTGGATTTCCTACTGCAGAATGGCACCCACAACCCCTGTCTGATTGAGGCCAAGTCATCTACTCACGCAGAACATTCCATCGCCTATTTCCCTCGGGCGGTCACCCTACGAGGACAACGTCACCTTCAAGAGCTAATGCACGCTGTCGACAATGGCTATCGCGCCGCAATTATCTTTATTGTCCAACGTAGTGACGCCCATAGCCTCCGGCCTCACGATCTCATTGACCCTGACTTCGGTTCCATTCTTCGCAAAGCGGTTAGTCATGGAGTTGAAGCCTTTGCATGGTCCTCGCACATTAACGAGTCGACATTCGAAATAACTCTCGGAAAACCTCTCCCTGTTGATTT
>JABXGV010000131.1 GCA_016550485.1 archaeon | reverse complement strand
CTTTAACTAGTACTGGTTCCTAGTTTGGAGAGAACTAGTTGACCAAGACGTTCGAACGCATGTCCTACATTCAGACCGGTTTTTGCACTACTTTCCATAAATGGTATATTATGCTCCTTGGCAAACTGTTCGCCCTTTTCTGGCGCTACTTTTACGGGAAGATCAGCCTTATTCCCGACAAGAATGAGCGGTATGTCTCCGCAAACCTTTCGTATCTCCTCAATCCAAAAGCTGAGTCGTTCAAAGGAGACCGGGTTTGCCCGGTCGTAGACTAGAAGTGCACCCTTTGAACCACGATAAAACACCTTACGGATAGGCCCAAATCGCTCTTGACCTGCAGTGTCCCAGAGCTGGAACCTCAATACCCTGTCACCTATCTCGATATCCTTCACAAAGAAGTTTGACCCTATTGTCATTAGATATTTAGGATTGAAGTAGCCTTCAACGTACCGCACGACTAGGCTGGTTTTACCGACCTCGGCGTTGCCTATGACAGTCACCTTGGCAATATGAGTCCAAGGGCGTTTCTGAGCAGCTTCTTTTTCCGTGAACGTATCTGCAGAGCACACGCGCCATCATCCCCGCTTATCCCCTCTTATCTAGCAGAGGAGTGTATGGGTGCTTTCTCCTAGATACCCGCCAACCAAAAAAAAGTTCTGGTTATCTTCACCTTCAATCCACCTAACCAAAAGCTGAAGAGCCCAAACGACCCTCTAGAATCCAGAGGCGCTATCCGTGAATAGTGACAAGGTTGAACCCATCGAGTTTATCCAGACTCAGCGAGAAGAGTCTATTCAGAGATTGCGCACCAATTTATGGGATGTTGTCGTAATTGGCGGTGGTGTGACCGGCGCCGGCGTTGCCTTAGAGGCGGTGACGCGAGGATTAAGTGTTGCAGTTCTTGAAGCTCACGACTTTGCCTCAGGAACGTCCAGCGTCTCCAGCAAGCTAGCACATGGTGGTATTCGATATATTTCTCATTTCGAATTGGGGCTTGTTAGGGAGGCCACTACAGAACGGAATTGGCTTCGCGATAAGGGCTTACCGCATTTAACTCGTGCTCAGCAATTCATGCTTCCTGTTTTCAGGGAGGGAAAAGTCGGTGGTCGGGAACTTCCCAAGAGTAAAGAGGGTCTCGGTCGGCTGCGCTTTGCTATTTTCCTATACGACCTGCTTTGCGGCTTCAAGAATTATGGAAAGCGTCAGATTATCAAGGACATTAAAAGAATCAAAGAGCTAGAGCCGCTGCTTGAGGATTCACGCCTTAAAGGAGCTGCGCTCTACTATGATTGTAACATTGATGATGCACGGCTTGTGATAGAGACACTCAAAGAAGTATTACAGAAAGGGCAAGCAGTTGCACTGAATTATTTACAGGTTGTCGGGCTTACCCACGATCCTTCAGGGCGAGTAAATGGAGTGAGTGCGATTGACAACGCCACCCGAGCAAAGGAAAAAATCTTGGTGCAGGGAAGGATTGTGGTTAATGCGACAGGTGTCTGGGCGGATGATGTCCTGTCTTTGAGTCATGAACACCCTTTGAAGATAATTCGTCCTACAAAAGGTGTTCATATTGCATTCCATCGCAGTGATTTATCAGTAAATCGGGCTTTCGGTCTGCGCTCAATTGATGATGGGCGCTTCTTCTTCGTTTTACCTCGCAACGATTGGGTAGTCATAGGCACAACTGACACGGATTTCTCAGGAAATCCCGAAGAGTGCTTTTGTGACCGCGAGGATGCAGATTATCTACGTAACACGATTTCAGCACTTTTCCCAGACGCTGAAATTGGAGATGAAAAAATGCAGGGCGCTTATGCTGGACTTCGCCCCCTAGTTTCTGAACCCGGTAAATCGGAAAGCGATGTTTCCCGCAAGCACGTGATAGTGGAACGTGATGATGGCCTGTTCAGTCTCCTTGGCGGTAAATTAACGACTTTCCGAAAAATGGCTGAAGATCTCTTCCTTAAACACATTCGCAAAGTAAGGCAACTGGTGGGCTTACCAAAGTTCTCCTCTCGTAAGAACCTCACCAAGATTGCCTACACCATTTCTATAACCAAAGAGAAATGGCAGAAGGCACCAGAAGTCACCAGCGCTAAGCTTCACCCGCAAATCCTTCACCACCTTTACGAACAATATGGTCGTGGCGGGCTAGTAATTCTTCGTCAAATACAACAAGAGCCAAAACTTGGAAACCGGATTCTTAACAACCCTTCGTATCCTGTGGAGGTGAGTCCTTGGATTATTGGTGAAATTGATTATATTGTGCACCATGAGGCACCATTGCACTTGGAGGATGTGCTCTGCCGTCGAATGGAAATCCGTTGGCTTATTCGCCCTGAATTCCAGGGGCAGGTTGCAGCATTAGTCGCGTCTCGTATGAGCAAAATACTTGGCTGGTCAAAGGCTCGTATCCGAAGGGAAATCAGAGACTACCTTCAAGTAGTTAAGGATAACAGTTTCTTCTTCAAGGGCGAAATCCCTGTTCCTGACATCTAATTGCAAAGGCTTATTTCAGGGTAGTACATAACAATCGGGGAGGAATTCGCCTATGTGTTTCCGTAGAATATTTCGCACTGATTGGCTGTGGATTCTCATCACAATAGTCCTCATAATTAGTGCAGTCGTGTCTTTGTTTTGGGTGGCAACCATTCCTGGTGGATATGAGCCCTATAACTATTGGGATATGCTTCCACACGCTTTATCCGGAGCAGCACTAACTGCCTTTTTCCTGAACTTCAACATCAGTCGAACCCGTAAGAAATACGTCGCAATAGTTCCCTTAATCTTGCTGACCGTAATACCTGCAATCATTATTACAATGATCCTCGGCGCCCTATGGGAAGGAATTGAGGTTTTCATGCCCTGGTTGGGCTTCTTCGCTCATGACATATGGAATATAATCCGTGATCTCATCGCCGATTTGATTGGAGCCATCTTTACAGCAATAGTCTACTTCTACCACTTTGAGGCTCTCGAAGATATTGAACAACCAAAAGCCAAACCAGCCCAGGTGCAGGGCTCTAGTCAACCACCTGGCTCGGACGCAATGCGCTACTGTGATAACTGCGGCGCAGTACTACCTCCTGGAGAACACACTTGTGACCACTGTGGCGCACGAGGATAAGCGATAATTCCAAACTATCAAACCCAGCAACCCTCAAAGATTCCTTTCTTGTTCTAGAGAAAAGGCGAAATAGATACTCTAAGAAGAACACCTAGTAACCCAAGCATCAGTAATTTGTACATCTAAAAGCGATAGGAAAACTACCCATGAGGAATGTGGCATGACTGAAAGCGATGTTTACATAAAACTACGAGAACACCTCGACAGTTTACCTGTAGGATACCCAGCCACGAAATCGGGAGTCGAGCTACGAATCCTTCGACGCCTCTTTACTGAAGAAGAAGCCGAGATGGCCTGTCACCTCACGCCTTTTGCAGCAACTGCTGAACAAATCGCACAAAAAAGCGGACATACTCCTGCAGACGCTGAGAAGCTCCTGGAGCAAATGGGTCGGAAAGGGCTTATTTTCACCTCCCGCAAAGGAGGAGTATCAACCTATAGGGCTTCATGGTTCACAGTGGGGATTTTAGAGCAGCAAGTTACTCGACTGACTAAGGAATTCCTTGAGGACGTAGAGCAATACATCGAGGAAGGCTTCCGTGATGAAATCATCTCAGCCAGCACCCCGCAACTGCGTGTGATACCTGTGCAAGCCAGCTTTGATTCCACGATGCAGATAGCGCCATATGACTCAGTCCGAGAGCTCGTCAAGCAGCAGTCGAAACTGGCCGTCGCTGAATGTATCTGCCGAAAGGGTGCCCAACTAAAAGGTGAGGGGTGCGGTAAACCCCTTGAAACTTGCCTTGTCTTCGGCGCTGGGGCATACTATTACTTAGAGAACGGATTCGCTCGAGAAATATCGCAAGAAGAAGCTCTCGAAATCCTTGACAAAGCTGAAGAAGCAGGCCTCGTCCTGCAACCAGGCAACGCCCAGAAGACCTTCAACATTTGCTGCTGCTGTGGAGACTGCTGTGAAATCCTCAAGAACCTGCGAAAATTCCCCAAACCCAGTGAAATGGTAGCCACCAACTACTACGCACAGGTGGACCCAGAATTGTGTTCGTCTTGTGAAACGTGCCTTGACCGCTGCCAGATGGACGCCATCACAGTTCCGGATACGGCTGTTATCGATTTGGACCGCTGCATTGGTTGCGGACTGTGCGTGACGACCTGTCCCAGCGACGCTATCACATTGAAACAGAAAGAGCCGAGTAAAATGATCGTCCCACCAGCGACTGGTACTGACCTCTACATCAAGATTGGCACCGAACGACAGCAACGACAAAAGCCTGCATGAACCCAATACACCGAAGATGCAAGCCCATCGACTAGTTTCCATCCACTATTGACAGACGGAATCCTCGTAAAGGAGTGATAGCAGTTCAGGTCTTGTTTTAAGCATGAAGGACCAAAGCTGGGCACCTTTATTGTGAGGCCTTATCGTTAGCTTCGGACATGTGTTGTTGACAAATTCTCCAAATCCCGCCACGTTTCTCCAGAACACCAGTCCATCGAATATCCTTTGCATCCCATGGAGTACCATCGTATTCTCCTTCATCGTCAACTATCGCTGAAAACCAAGCCGTATTCCCTTGCTTTGCAATTACGATTCGTAAATCTCTGATATTAAATCCTTTGACTACGCTTCGAGGATCCATCCACCTTTCAAGTAGCCTCTCAAACTGACTCCACCCTACGATAATACTCTTAGAGTCTGGAAAGAACGAAAAGAAGTCATCATCATTTGCAAAGCTTCTGACAAAAAGTGCTCTATCTTTAGTTAAAGCCCATCCAAAGGCATTGTGGAGTACTTTGCTAATTTCAGCTTTGGATTTGTTTGATGTGGTCAAATCTAATCAAATCCAACCATTCTCGCTGACTAATAAGATTTCTCGTCAAGGCATGACGACTGCCATTAAAAACGGATTATACTTCTTTGAAAAACGAATAGCACAAAGCCTATACTAAGCACGCCGACGAAAAAAGGAAGAGTCCTCCCGTGAAAACACGGGAGGAATCCCACAAGAAAAGAAGGGATTAAGCTAGACCACGCTTTTCGAGTTCCTCAGCACGGAGTACCCGGCGAAGAACCTTGCCCACGCTAGTTTGTGGCAACGAATCACGGATTTCGATTTCTCTAGGTCGCTTGTACTTGACTAGGCGTTTCGCAGCCCACGCAACCAGATCGTCTGGTTTCGCTGTTGTGCCAGGTGCTAAGACGACATAGGCCTTGATGAGTTCGCTTCCAGGCTTGTCCTTTTGTGGAATACCGATAGCAGCTGCCAAGATGATTTTCGGATGCTCAATGAGAACATCTTCAATTTCTCGCGGGTATGCCTTCAAGCCTGATACAATTATCATGTCTTTCTTTCTATCAGTGATTAGGAAGTAGCCTTGTTTGTCCATATGTCCGATGTCGCCAGTGAGGAAGAAGCGTTTACCGTCAATAGTTCGCATGACCTCTTTGGTTTCCTTCTCCATTCCATAGTAGCCTTTCATGACTTGGGGTCCGTGGATAGCGATTTCACCTGTTTCGCCTTGCTTCAGCTCGCTTCTACCCTTTTCGATGTCCATAATCTTGAAGATGGTGTCACTGATTGGGAACCCGATGCTTCCGAATTTTCTTGTCTTGATATCAGAGGGATTAGCAGAGGCTAAGGGGGAGGTCTCGGTTAGACCGTAGCCTTCAAAGAGGATTGCACCAGTAGCCTTCTCGAAATCCCTCGCTGTTGCTGGTGGCAGAGGGGCTGCACCTGACCCGCATGCTTTGATGCTGCTAAGATCAAATTTCGAGATGTTAGGGTGGTATGCTATACCTGCATATAGCGTGGGCACTGCGTGCAATATCGTACCCTTGTGTTTCTGGATAGCCTTGAGCAAGTCAGTAAGAGGAGGTTTGCCTGCACGGGGGTCGGGAATGCAGACTAGTTTTGCTCCATAATAGACAGCAGCGACCATCGTCAAGGTTAACCCATACGAGTGGTACCATGGGAGGGCTCCGATGAACACTTCGTTTCCGTATTCGAGCTGTTTTGGCTTTCCGCCACCTTTCGGTTTAAGCCAGACCCACTCGTGAATCTGGAGGACGTTACAATACATGTTGTAATGAGTTAGACTTGCACCCTTAGGAACGCCCGTTGTTCCGCCAGTATATAGGATAAGAGCTAGATCTGTTTTGGGATTGATTTTAACTTTAGGTGGATTAGGCTCAGTTTTATCCATGATATCCTTATAGAATGCTGTGATTTTTTCCTTGTATACTGGGGATTTGGGTATTTTCCCAAAGAGACCGCCAATTAAGCCCTTAGCTCCGGAGAGGAAAGGCTTGATGTTGCACACTATGACCTTCTTGACTTTAGTGCCTTTGATAGCTTCATAACAAGCGGGGGTGAACTTTGGGTGGTCGAAAACGAAAACAACTTTTGCCCCTGAGTCTTTGAGTTGGTGCTTAAGCTCAGGTGCGGTGTACTGGGGATTTGCTGTCACACAGACAGCACCAGCCTTCAGGATTCCAAAGAAAATAGGCGGATAGTGAGGTGTGTTGGGTAAGAACATAGCAACCTTATCGCCTTTTTTAATGCCGATGCTATGGAGGTAGGTAGCGATTTTATCAGCTGCCTCGCGGACCTGTGCGTATGTTCTTGGAGGCCCATAGATCGTGAAAGGGTTGTCAGGGGAGTTATCTGCTGCTTTGTCAAGGAGTTGGAAGAGTGGTTCTTCTGGATAGTCTATTGATTTTCTGACCGTTTTTGGCCATTTATGTTTGTGCCAGAGTTGTTCCTTCATTGTTTGTCCTTACGCTCCAAATTGTTATTGGGAGATAGAATGTTACTGTATCAGAGTACCTTATTCCTTATATTGCTTCATATTCTCGCCTGTAATTGGAACTTTGAGGTGTTCCTACAGCTTTCGGCTTCCTTCCCGTATTATTAGACGAGTTATCTGTGATTTGTTCTGTTCGATGAAAGAACGGACTAGCTCTGGTTCGTGATAACTTAACTGCCGAAGCGCCCAACCCACAGCACGTTGAACGTAGAATTCTTTGTCGCCTATATGTGGTGTGATTGCAGCAATTAACATTGCCAGATAGAAGAGCAGCTGCTTACATGTTACGATTGGTAATATGATTGCTCGATTGGAAAAAGGAGATAGAGACCTGAGCGAGTTGCTCAGATCTCAACGTGAAGGTCAAGCTCTCGGACGAGTTCCTTGTAACGGTTTCGAACAGTAACTTCGGTGACGTGGCTGATTTCAGCGATTTCTCGTTGAGTGCGTCGTTCGCCTTCTTGAATAGAAGCTATGTAGAGGGATGCTGCGGCAAGACCGGTGGGATCCTTCCCTGCAGTGATACCCTTAGCTCGGGCTGCCTTGATAATCTCTGCGGCATGGTGGTGAACTCGACTGCTCAACCCAAGTGCTTGGGCGAAACGTGGTATGAAGTCAGTGGGAGAGGCGATTGGTATGCGTACTTCGAGTTCGCGTAACAAGAGACGATAACAACGACCGAGTTCCTTGCGGTTAATACGTGAATGGTGAGCGACTTCGTCTAATGTTCGTGGAACATGACGGAGACGACAAGCTGCATATACACTAGAGGCAATCATTGCTTCAATGCTACGACCACGAATCAGACGCTGTTCAATGGCTCGACGGTAAAGGATAGCAGCTGCTTCTTTGACCGGACGTGGGACACCAAGCTGGCTGGTGAGGCGGTCGAGTTCGCTCATGGCGTAAGCAAGGTTTCGGTCGATACTGGAGTGGACACGTGTTCGGATTTGCCATTTTCTAAGCCGGTATATTTGAGCACGCCGGTGAGGTGCTAGTTTCTTTCCATAGGCGTCTCGGTTCCGCCAGTCAATCACCGTGCTTAGACCCTTATCATGAACAGTGTATGTCATAGGGCTGCCAACACGGCTTCGTTTATCACGCTCTTGGCTAGTGAACGCCCGCCACTCAGGTCCCTGGTCAACAAGGTGAGTGTCGAGAACGAGGCCGCAGTTGGTACAGATAATCTCGCCGCGAGCTGGATCACGGATGATATCACTATTCCCACAATCCGGGCAGCGACGAATTGCGTCAAGGTGGGCTAATGGATTAGGACCCACATCTTCAAAAGGGGCTTCTTCAACCAATCTATCAATCCTTCTTTTCTTGCGTCTTCTCTAAGACGCGGGGCTGGAAAGTCTTCATACTATCCAGAGAGTAGAGTCCCTGTGTCTGGCAAGCAATTTTTCTTGCCCTTTCTATTCCGTCTGGTAGTGAATACCGGAATAACATCGACTTGGTGATGGAATTTTTCCCCGCTTTTTTGGCGAAACTTTTATAAGTCTCCCCTATGGGAGCCGCTTTCGAGGCTTTTAAATCTTATTACCTTGGGCTCTTCTGCCGTGATATTTTGAGAGAATCATCGTTCTATGGAAAGTGATTCTTAGCTAGTAGTGATTTCAATGCCATCGCTAGTGATAAGGAATGTGTGTTCAGCTTGGGATACATGGCTACCCTTTGTATCTGCTAGAACACTGTACTGGCGTAGAACGCTTTTTGTTGTTAGCTCTCGTAATCCAAGAGCGAGACTTAACTTCGGAATGTGTTTGGAGAGATAGCGACGGCTGAATGGGAGGCTTTTGAACTCACGAGCAACAAGTCGTACAATATCACGAGCGCCACGATTTCGGAGAGGTTTGCGTACAGGTTGAAGGCTGAAAATAAGGTATTGACCAGTATCGTGGACGCTTCCTGAGCCGGTACTAGCAAAGGTTTCTAGAGCGTAGGCTTCACCTTCTTCTAGAGACACACCATGTGGAACTGCTATATTAGGAAGGGTTTTTGGACCATGAAGAACAAACTCATCGAGTTGATGCCCGCTAAGATCACGGATAGGCCTATATCCATAGCCACGAATAGTGTCTTCAATTATTTTACCTAGATCCTTCGAGTTCGCCTTTGGTTTTATGAGTTCAAGGGCCTTGTCAAGTGCCTCTCTGCTTGCTTTGACGAGTTTTTCGAGTTCGGGGTTGAAGCTAATGGTCAACGCTGTATCAGCAATATAGCCATCAATGTGGACCCCAAGGTCCAACTTGACGATGTCGCCTTCTTCAATGATAGTTGCATCATTTTCAGGGCTGGAGTAGTGTGCTGCAACCTCGTTTATTGAGATGTTTGTGGGGAAAGCAAGGCGCCCACCAAGTTCGAGGATTCGCGCCTCCGCGGCTTCACATAGGTCAAATGCCCTTGCGCCTATTTTTATTTTTGAAGCAATCTCGTCTCTAACTTGACTGGCTATCTTTCCTGCTTGTCTATACTTTTCTTCTGGGTCAATCTCCTCAGGTTCTGCTTCTTTTGGTTCGGATACAGGTGACTTGGGTTGAGTGTCAGTTTGTTTTTCACCAGATCCCTCAGAGGTAGGTGTTTCTTCAGAGGAGGGCGTAGGTCTTGTCATTAGAATCACTCTTCATATTATCTCTTTGAGCCAGATATTGTGTGGCTCTTTAAGGTTATTCGTCCTAGAATTGGGAATTGACTTGCAATGCGCATTTTTCTATCCTTTGACCAGAACAATTTTAGGTGTTTGCGAATATAGAAAACAACGGGGATGCCATGTCTGCCACAGCTAAACAGTTACAGGACCTCCTTAGACAAATGGAGGGAACCGCGCCTGGAATTGAGGCTAGTGCCATCGTTACAACACAAGGCTTACCAATTGTAGCAGCAATGCCGCATACTGTCAACGAAGCGATTGTAGCGGCGATGACAGCAGCATTGCTTGGCGTTGCAGAGCGCGCTCTGACTGAGATTCCTCGAGGGAAACTCCAGCAAGTCACTATCGAGGCGGAACAAGGATACATCATCCTCAAAGGTGCAGGTGAAAACGCAATTTTGACATCGCTAGTGAAGAAAGCCGCTAACCTTGGTATGGTTTTCCTCGCGATGAAACGCTTCAGCAAAGAGATTGAAAAGGTATTGCAAGGCTGAAGCTTATTAGGTCGACTTCCCAGCGCCTAAGAGTCAAGATTAAAAAGCAGCAGCTCAGTCCGCCCGTCGGTGCGTCATCCTTTCACGTCCGCGGTACCCAGGTTTTCCTCATTGCCGCCAAATATAGTTATGAAACAGATTACTTAAGGATTATTTTCATAGGCCTAAGATTGAATTAGATATAGTGAGGGCAGCTAATAATGGATTCGAGAGTTAAACCTCTTTTTGCATCATCGTATTTCACCATCTCGAGGAAATGCCAGTTTTATCAGATTATTAGTTATGACTACGCTGACCCCGATGGATATTATGAACGGTTACTACATGACTCGATGGCTTTCGCGAAAGAAGTGGAGATGCTTAGTATTAACATGCAGAAATATCTTGATGCGGAGCAGATTTTTATCAACGGTCAACGTGTTAAGCAAGAAATCCTTCATGTTGATATTGGACTGCGTGGCGCTGCTGATGTCCCTTATCTTAGGTGGGTTGTTTTCTTCCAAGGTCAGCATCAGCTTGGTGTAAACACCCTTGCTAGCAATGTAGAGGAAGAAACATCGGAGTATGACATAGAGGTGCTCTACCTCTGGCCAAAAGATACGGAAATTAAAGAAGTAATTACGCCAATGGAATTCGAGATCCGTGGACCACTGCTTCTTGTCTGGTCGAGAAAAGGCGATTTGGTTGGTGGATACGAAGAGGTAAAATTTGAATTCAAGTCTAGTTGATATTAATGAAAGGGCTGCTTCACTTGACCTGGATACTCGATTGTGCTAGTTAACCATGTTTCCGCAGTGATAGCACCACTTACCACCAGGGGGAACTGTACCACCGCAATTTGGACATGTACGATGATGTGTTGATCTAGGGGAACGAGAAGCTCGTGATGGTTGCAGGGGGGGTTCTCTCTTAAACGAGGAGGATGACAGGCCTAGAACCGCGCGAAGCCCAACGACAATTTGACTTGTCTTGGATAATTCCTGTTCAATGCTTTGTAACCGCCTTGTAACCTGGCTTTGAGGTAGTTCATCTAGCTTTGCACGAACTTCGAATGTTTCCTTATCAAATTCGAGTTGTTCTTGACGGGTTTCTAGTTCACTTAGCCACCGTTTTGCTTTAGCGCGCTCTGCTTCTAATTTTTGGACGAGGTCTGCAAGCTTGTTTCGGTATTCGGTTACCAGGCGCTCATAAATTGATTGTTCTACTTCTCCTGATTGATACAGGGTTTCAAGCTTTTGAAGGCGTTCAGCGTGAGTGATATGTTCTTGCTCCAGCTGCTCAAGAGGTGTGCTTGCTTTACCCTCGAATTCCTTTATTTCTCTAGTAAGTCGATCTATCTTTGTTTTGAGCTTCTCGATTCTCTTCTTGGCAGCGTCTTCAGCTAATTCTCCCACTAGTTGTTTTACTCGTATTGTTTCCATTTCCTCTTCGAGCGCGTCTCTTTCTGATAGGAGTTTTGCTAGTTTTCCTCTAAGGATTAATGCTGCTTCTACTACCTGTGGCATTGCTTCTACCGAGGACTGGGGTTCTGATACATCTGTCCGTGAGGCGTGCTTGCTGGTTGTTGGAGTAACGTCTTCAGTAGATAATGAAGGCTTCGGAGAAGTGCTTATTGGTTGACCACAATAGGAGCAAAACTTGGCACGGGGTTTGAGTCTTCGACCACATTGATTGCAAGTAAGTCCTGGCATACCTTTCAATCCTTGGCAGCTTTGCTTGATACTGCTGAAAACGAAGCTAAAAAGTTCGCCTTATGAGCAGAAACTTGGTTACAGAAATATGTAGAAACCGGAGAGCTGGAGAATTACAAACACTATCGTGGTGCCTAAGCTCACACTAAGATTATCATCAAGGTAAGGAATGGGGAGAAGTTCTATTACACCTGCTAGAAATGCACATAATAGAGCCGAAATAGGTGAAAGGAAAAAGAGGAGGACTAGGAAAGCAAGCGAAAAGCCTGTTAGAGTTCCTTCTATGGTTTTTTGGGGGTTAATACGCCATTTATGCCGGCCAAAAAGAAGACCAGCAATCGTGGAGAAGGCGTCTCCAACTAGAAAGGCTATCACGCATGAAGCGGCGATAAGTGTAAAGGGCAAAAGAATAGAGAATAAAACAAGAGGAAATGCAACACCCACAGCAAAGTAGAGAGGAGATAGGACAAAGCTACCAATTTCAGTCTCTCGCCCTGCAGCACGGACAACCTTGGAGATTAAAGGAATGCGGATTCCATAACTTCTGAATAGTTCAGAGAAGAAAAACAATAGTGAACCACTAGCTATAACAGTGAGTATTGGAAGATGCCAAGAGCTATCACTGAGCCAGAGAAAAGGAATAAGCACTGCACTCGCGTGGAGTAATTGTCGGAGGAGTTCTTGTCCTAGTCTTCGAGGGATATAGACACTAACTGAGGGGCTTGCAATAAACGGAAGTAATGCTCTAAGGTCCGGTGTAGTAACAACATATTGAACATAGCGTCGTGCTACTCGATCAGGGCGAAACCCAACCGGCAGATGAGAATACTTCAGGAGTGGAATGTTATTTCTGTCATTTGCTACAGCAACAAGTTCGTAATCACCAAGTTGTTGGATGGTGATAAGTTGCTTGACAAAATCGACTTTTGTTTGCCCTCTAGATCCGAGTACCGAGATGTGACCTGTAAGGAGAGTACCCTTAGTCTTTAGATGTAACCCGTACGCGAATTGTGCACCTACGATTTTTGCTAAACGGCTAACTACGAAATCAGGAATTCCTGAACTGATTAAGACAATGATGTGCCCCTGTTTCCGGAGAAATTGTATTGTTTCTTGGGCCCCTCGAACAAGATCTGATTGGTTTGTCATTCGAAGCAGCCATTCTCGAGGAACGCCACGAAGCAACCGATAGGCATATCGCATTAAGGAGGTGACCTCCATAATGCGCGCCTCATAAAGAATGATAAGAACGCCAAGAGCAAAGGATTTAGTGATACCCAGACGGGCAGTGATTTGGGAAAGCCAAAACCCCCGAAGTATAACCCCGTCAACATCGAATACAATCAAACGCTTTCGCTCTGTCTGTGCCATGATACTTCATCCTGCTTGACGCCTTTTATCAATACCCTGTTATCTAGATTAATACATAGAACTCCTTCATCAACTTCCGGATTATTCAAGGATAGATTTGTACTTGAGAGAAAGAAGGAAGGTTTAAATTTGAACTTGTAAAAATGAACAGGAAGGCTGGAGTCAGAAAGAATAGAAGTATGGAGAGAACAGCTTGAAGATATTAGTAACTGGACCTCACTTGTCAGGAAAAAGCACTCTAATTCAGCAGCTAGTCAAAGGGAATGTCATAAGTGTTGAAGTCGACGGCGCGACTGTAGGTCTTGATCACGGAATTGCAGAAGTTCTTGGAATTCCAATCCGGCTTTTTGGAACACCAGGTCTTGCCCGATTTAAAACACTCCGCCGCATTCTCTCAGAGGGGGCTGATGGCTTGCTCTTTGTGGTAGATGCAAGTAATCCAGACGATGATGCTGAGGCACGATACATCTGGACTGAAATCAGCGATATGATGCCAACCGTGCCTTGCATAATAACAGCAAACAAGCTCGATTTAAGAGAGGCAAGGGCACCAGACCGACTTCGTGATGATTTGAGTTTCATGGTCGGAATACCAGTAATCCCAACCAGTGCTCTAGAAGGCGTGAATGTCGAGAAGGTCTTAACGTCGATAGTGATGCTAGTGGTTTATGAGTGGAGCCCCCTCCTACGTGCCTTTGAGGAGGCGGGAAGAAAGGGATTCGCAGCTTTAGCGAAGCGTTTAGG
>JABXGV010000130.1 GCA_016550485.1 archaeon | reverse complement strand
TATCAAAAGACAAAGTCCAATAGAGGGCAGACATAGAACTTGTAGACTGATAGAGAAGGCTTGAAGCATTTAGTGGCTCCATAACAGTAGCATTAGCCATAATTGAAAGGTTACCGGTGTATCTTGAACAGTCGTGTATCCAATACGCTGCTATTACTTGGATACCAACATCTTCTCCCATTGGAAGGTATATGCTTGATAATTTAATATCAAAGACGAGGCGCGTATAGATTATTTTATAATCAAGATTATTAGCTGAGACATTGATATTGTCGATTGGACCGTCGTCTGTCGCTTTGCCTACAAAGTAAACACCCTGATCATAACCTTGGAAGCTAACTGTTATGTTACCATCACAGTCTGTGTCATTATAGAGTGCACCATTCCACTCCAGCGTCCAGTTCGTCAGGTAGTGGCTGGCGTTGTTGTAATAGTGACACCTGAACACCCAAGAGTAGGTGGTGTTACTCACCACCCACCAGTCAGAGTCGGTGACCAGATTTTGCTCCAGCACCAATCCATCCACGGAAACGTTGGTGGCGGCAAAAGATATCGGAGCGTCGGGCACCTTCGTTTCAATATAGTAGTAATCCATCTCCTCCTTCATTGTAGCAGAAGCGCTGTAGTATCCTGTGAGGTTAGTTTTGACCTCAGTGAAAATATGCCAATTCAGAGGAGGAGGTAGCCAGTCCTTTTCATAACCTATCTGTATGGTGCCGTTGTAGGCGCGGTTAGCGCCACCCGTGCCGTTCACAAAACGGACGATACCCGAGAAGCCCACAATGTCCGAGGGGTTGACGTGGGCGTCGGTTACCGAGTAATCATAAACCTTGAGTTCACGGAAGAGATCCACATAGTCCAACAGAACCTCCATGTCCACCAGCGCCGAGAAGTCTCGTGCCAGAGATGTGACATTGGCGTCGTCCTTCGAAGTGGACCAGCCAGGATCGTAATCCCACTGAATGAGGATGTGGGTGTCGTTCAGTATGGTACGGGTGGTGTGCGCGCCGAAGGTGCCCGTGTAGTACCAACCTGGCTCAATGGCCCAGACCCAGACCCAGTCGGTGCCATTCCAGATGTAATCCCCTTCACCTTCATGGTAATAGTAATGGTAGTAGAGAGTCGCCTCACCAGCCAGGGAGATGTTCACGTACTCGATGTCATCCCATCCGTTCAAGTCGCCAACCGTAGTTTCTACGGTGTATGTGCTCCCTGTATAGCAGTTATCCCAGGTACCGGGTGCTCCCTCGCCGAGAGTCTCCTCATCCGTCCAGCCACCATGACTGGGTTCATCGCTGGTGTCAGGGCGCAAATAGATAAAGTCGAAGTAGGTATCCACGCTTACCTGTTCAGTGAGGTACTTGAGGATGGCCCCCAGGGAGATGTTGAAGGGTGTGGTGAAGCTGGCGAGGGTACCACTCCATGTGTGGTTCTTCACTTGGCTGCCCCAGGTGTAGGAGAGGCTGATGTACCAGCCGGTACCCACCCGCGCAATGGTAAAGCTTGCACTCCCATAGATACGATCCTGCATTCCGCCAGGGTTGTCGCCGTCGATGGCGTCGTCGCGGAAGCGGCGCACATAGACCTTGTCGTCAGCATTCAGTCCTAGGCTTTCACCGGTCTTGTTGCCATCTGAGTCGAAGAGAAGGATTTCTGCGAAGCCATTCAAACCACCGCCTCGCCAGAAATCAAGAGTTGACCAGCGGGCTTCCCCGTAGACCACAAACTTGGTGAGATTGAAGGTCTGTAGAGTGCTGAACCTGTACCCGTGAGGTGTGGCTGACCCACAGGTGAGGTCTACGTGGAGTTCACTGTCTACTACTTCGTAGCTGCGCCAGCCCGTCTGGTTGCCATACTCGGTGACTCCCCATTTGCCCGTGTCTAGAGTGGCACCGCTGAAGTCATCACCGAAGATGAAGGTATCATCAATGCTGCTGGAGGTGTTGACGGTGCCTTCGCTGTAGTAGAGGCAGAAGGTCACGCCGCCGCTGGCGGGGATGCTGGGTATCCTGACCCAAAACGTCGCCACATCGCCCACGGAGCAATTCTCCCGCCAGTAGGGCAGGAGGGTCTGCCCATCATCCTCGGTGAAGCGGATGTCATCGAAGTCGGGCTGACAGTGCTCGTCAAGGTACACATCATTCCCCGCGTCGGTCCCTAATCCATAATGCACATCAATGGAGACGGTATAGTTGGTCAGGGCAGTGCCAGTGCCGCTGAGGGTGTGGTTGCGGCGGAATTGCCAGCCATCCAGCCATCCCTCACCAAAGGGAGCGCCACTATCATCGTCCTTGCCTAATATCCTAGTTCCTGAAACCTCTGGGGCAAAGGATACCTCAGTGTACATGATTTCTAGCCGTGCGCTGGAGCTGCCGCCCGGATAGTTGCTGGTGAGGGTATACCAGTCTAGCCAGCCCAGTGCGGCGTCGCTGTGGAGGTTGAGCCGCCACGCTGCGTAGACAGCTTCCGCGTCGTATGCGTCTTGCACACTGTCCGTCACGTTAACCACGAGAAGAGAAGCATTGGCGGTAGCGATGATAGCAGAGCCCGCGGCGGTCCAGTTCCACTGCTCCGTAGCTGAGGCACTATCCCAGCTTGTGTTGGTGACCGGATAGGCGTAGATGGTGTGATTATTCGTTCCCCCATTGGCGATCACTGGGTAATAGAGGAAGGCCGAGTCGATCTGCTGGAGCGGGTCAAGGGGGATGTCCGTGATATTGAAGCGGGTCAAAATCCTAGAGGACCTGTAGGCCTGTGAAGATACATTACATGTCACCACTAGCTTGGGGTCGCTGGAGGTTCCGGAGTAGTCGCGGGAGGCGTACTTGATGGCACCGAAACCAGTTTTCGTCAGCCCAAGGCTCATATAGCCTTCCTCCTCTTCTAGAGCCCAGTCGGTGACAGTGAATTGGTCCCAGTTGCCTACTGCCCCTGAAGAGTCGGTGTCAAGGGAAGCCCCTAAATTCGGTTGGTTATTCCACGTAATACCGGTCTCGGTCCAGCTGGTATCGGAGACGTTATAGCAGGTGATGGTGCCGTGGGTGTCAAATATCATGGTGATCTTGACTTTGAGGGTGGCGGAGATGATGTCGCCGGGGAGGTTGCTGAGATCGAACTTGAGGTAACCACGTTTGCCGCTGCTCACGCCATCGTCCACTACGATGTTAGTCAAGGTGCCGTAGTTGTTGTTAGGCAGCTCGGAATGGGTGTATGAATCAGCGACCGGATAGAGGGTGACCTGCTGTTCTTCATAGACGGTGTATCCGTCGATTCCAAGGGTCAGGTTGCCGCTGATGCCGCCGCCGTATTGGGTGTCCTCGTTCTGCCAGGCGTACAAATCGTCAGCATCACAGGCGCCGTACTCGGTGAGCTGGGGGTCAATCGCCACCGTCTTGTTGGCCCTGACGGGTCCGTAGCTGGTCATACCTACTTGCACTGCGCGTTGGGTGCCGCCCCAAGGGGCTTGGATGTCCAGCACTCGGAGGCGGGGGCTGGTGAACCCGCTGGTCACCATGTCCTCGAAGTCGAAGAAGAAGCCCCGCTGGTTCTGGCTTAGCAGCTGCAGCAGGGTGGTGGGGTTGGAGATGTCCTTCACGACATCCACCGAGTAGATGTGCTGGCTCCCGTCTAGGGTGTTGGACACGTGGGTGAGGTCGTAGTTTGCGCGCCAGCCGGTGCTCAGGAGGTCGTAGGCGACGCCGAGGTCCTGGAGGTTGTGGGTGTGGCAGACGAGGTCGATTTTCAGCTTGGGGTTGGGGTCGTCGTGGTAGACCCGGATGTGGAGCGTGTAGCTCCACCTACTGGAGAGGACGCTGGCATACTCGGTGGTGTAGCCGATCTCCGTCCAGCCTTCATAGGCGTTTACCCTTGCGGTGACGGAGAGGCGAGGGTCGGAGCTGGTTGCCGCCCAGTGGTCTTTGTTGATGCGGGCTAGGCTCTGGCTGTACCAGTTGCCGCCGATGTTGGCGAGTATCCTAGGCATCACGTGGTACTGGGAGGTCGCCAGTGTGGGCAGCGTCCTGTCATTCAGTCGTGGCCCATACACCATCTGTCCGAGGGTGTAGATTCCCTGGGGGTTGAGGGCGAAGCCAGTGGTGGCGCGGGTGGATTGGATTCCCACGCCCCAGACCTCGTCTGGATAGGTCTTAATGATGTTGACGAATCTAACAGGATCAGTGTAGTACCATTGGGTGTGGTTGGTGGTTTCAATCACGAAGAGGGGTGCACGTTCGCCGTCCTGTACCCAGATGGGCTGGGTTATTGTACCAAGGTTAGTGAGGTCAAGTCCTGTGGCCCAGAGCTTCTGCGCGGGATTGTCCACGTTCAGGTATTCTATCCATGAAGATCCACGGCTCTCCTCCCACCAGATTGTGCTGGGAAGAGAGGGATAGGTTTCGGTGGTGTAGGGCCCGGGGGGTGCACCAGGGACCGGGATGGCGGCCCAGACGTGGAAGTGCCCGGTGCCATTGTTGAAGCTAGAGTCCCAGAAGGTGTAGTTCTGGCTGCCCCTCCTGCTCCCCTGGTCCCAGGTGTAGGTCATGAAGTCCTCGCCGAAGCCAAGGTTGTAGTCGTCCCCCTCGATGTTCCGTATATAGGAGTTCAGGAAGTTGGTCATAAGCTCCTTGGTGAGGGCGACCATGTTCACCTCGTCGATGACAAATATATCATCCGTTGGGGAGAGCGTCCCCGTCACCAGACCTTCCTGCGGCGAGTAAATCTTGGGCATAATAATCTTAATCCCAGTGATTAGTTCGGGGTAGGCTCGCTGACCAAAGGTCCAGTTGAAGGTGTTAATGAGTGCACGCTGCCACATTCCACCAGAGGCGTTTACAAGAGTGGTTCTTGACTGGGGGCTGGGGTCATCAAACCAGTCCACCGTCACCTGTACTCCAAAGTCGCGGGTTGACCGGTACCAGAAACTCAGCTGCGGGTACAGAGGAACAAGGATGTCATCTGACACAGATCGGTATACCTCATAATCGTAGAGGAGGCTGTTGCTCGTCGCGGTGGTTGCGTTCTGCAGTATCCTCATACCCGCTCCGACATAAGCTGCGTTCTCAGTGTTTGTGTAGCAGGTTTCGTTGTTCTTTTCTTTAAAGGTAATCCTGATATTGTCGAAACGGAGTTTGACATCAGAATCGTTGAAGTTGCGGCATCTCATACGGACCTGTACAGTGCTGGGAGCGCCGCTCTTCCAGTTGGCGTCGCTGGTAAACGACATTTCGGTCCAACCAGTACCGATGGCGGGTCCACTCTTCGAGGCGATTGTGCCTCCGCGGAAGGCTCCGTCCCACCAGAGCCCCAGTTCGACTCTCTGGTTCTGGTCGGGGAATGTGTATCCTGATATGGTTTTTACGTCTAGAGTTACCTTCAACGTGTCTGCTAATTCGTCCTTGTCGAAGGTGTGATAGACGTAGGTTTCGTTTCCAGGAAGCGGAACTGGTGGGTCAGGTGCCCAGAAGGTGGAATAACAATTATCATACTGAATGGTGGGGGTACCTGAAGTTTGGGTCCATCCGCCAAAGTAGTTGGAAAAGGTGTAGGTGACGGCTGGGTTAACTGTCCAGGCGGAGATGCCGTTGTCCAGCCAGTCTATCGGGTGGAGTCCCGTGTAGGCTTCTACGGGGATGAAGGGTTCCTTGCCGCCATTGTCCTGTCCGCCTATGATGAGGTAGCCGGAGGCGACTTGCATCCAGTAGGCTAGAGCGTCCCGCTCAAAGCGGGTCAGAGTCACGTTGTCGCCTGTTGAGCCTCTGCTGTTCGTTGTGCCACACCAGAGGACGTGGTGGTCGAAGAGGTACATCACGTCGGGTGCGCTGGGGTGGGTGCCGAAGAGGAGTTTGTAGTCACCGTTGGAGATGTCGTAGCGGGTCACATCGGTGTAGGTGAGACCCTGATCTGCGGCCTCTTTTATCATGTCGAAGACCTTGGCCATGTCCGCATCTTCGCTGGTGATGACCGCTACTGACAAGTCGGGGTCTGCAATTGAAACCCCACTTTCCTTGCAGATTGTTCCGAGGAATTCCCTCCAGTCTAGCTTCGCCCCAATGT
>JABXGV010000129.1 GCA_016550485.1 archaeon | reverse complement strand
TACGCCTCCACCGCCGCCGATACCTGGGTTTACATTCGGTGCCATTCTTTTAGGGGCATCCCTTGCATTTGGACCACTTCTCTTGAGACGCAGAAAGCAACGTAGCTAATTCAGTTTCGAAGGACGCCTTTAGGCGTCCCCCCACTTTTTTATTCACGATTATCGGGTTAGCGCTGCTATGTGGATAATGCTTCACAGCACTGGAAGAGCTGTTCGATGTTGCGGGAAAAGAGGTGACTGGGGCTTGTGTAGACGAGGATTTGGCGGCTCCCCACCTCAATAAGGCGTTTAAAGAGGGGGATGACGGTTGCGATATCAACTTTGAATTCCTGTTTAACGTCACGCCGGACTTGGTCTAGGTCATAGATGCCAGGACATTGATTAAGAACAAGGTAGGTGGCAGGAACTCCTAGTTTCTTAGCTAGTTGCAGAGTGATGGCGGTACCTAGGAAGTCCTGTTGATCGAGACGCATCACCACAAAAAGCAGATCGGTTGTAGCCATGGACAAGAGGGTTTCTTGGTCAAGACCAGGGTGTGTATCAACAAAGAGATAGTCCAATGATTTGGCCGCAATTATCTGCTTGAATCCACGGCGCATATCAGCGATTTCAAAGCCCTCGCGAATAATCGCCGCAATATCGTCAGCATTCATGCTTGCAGGTATGATGTGGATGCTGCCCGAACGGAGTTTGTATTTTGATGTGATATCTATAGAAGCCTTCTCGATGGAACACTTCTTGAGAAGATAATCATTGAGACAGTACTTGAACTTGGTGCCTCCTAAACCAAAGAGTACATGAAGCCCCGGACTTTGAATGTCTGTGTCTATGACACCAACGTGACGTCCTTTCATCGCCGCATAGAGTGCAAGGTTCGCGGTCAGGTTAGATTTTCCTGTTCCTCCCCGGTAACTGTGGATGCTGACGATTTTGCCCATAACAACTCTTCTCCATAGGAGATTACTTACATAGGCCAAACATATTCGGTGTAGGAGGGTAGCTTTCAAAAAGATTTAGGTGAGCCATTCGACATAGTCCCCAAGCTTGCGGAGTATCTGGATTAGCTTTTCTTGGTCGATTCCGATGCGCTGGGCAATATCGCTGACGCTATTTCCTCCATCACAAAAGCCCATGGCTTGCTTGAGAATCTCAAACTCGTCCCGGGGTAGACCGACAGTTTCAAGATATGTGAGAAAACGCTTGTCATCTGCTTCAAGTTTGGGATAGAACCTCATTTTCCTGATGTATCCCTTACTCTCGAGGAAGTTCAGAATATCGGTGAGTTGACGTCCGTCTAGACCAGCTCGTCTCCGCAAATCAGCGACGGTAGCTACTCCATCGATGCTACGGAGGACAAGTAATCCTGCGTCACCGAAGCGGTCGCGAAATTCCTTGGCCTGTTGTGCATCTTCACTAAAGAGGACGCCCTCAATGGGATTTGCTGCGAGCACCTCATGATCAGAGTATGCTTCGCTAACTACTTTGCTGGGTGCGACCTTAACAAGATGAGAGATATCTATTCCAGCGAGTTGTTGGACAGTAGGTGCAATATGCTCGGCACAACTAGCCTCTCGGACCTCCTTGGAGACAATAACCGCTAAAATTAACTGTTCATTCAGGATGTGTAGGAA
Source organism: archaeon (assembly GCA_016550485.1). Taxonomy (GTDB): domain Archaea; phylum Asgardarchaeota; class Hermodarchaeia; order Hermodarchaeales; family Hermodarchaeaceae; genus YT-063. Next base: position 3,636 of record JABXGV010000129.1, on the reverse strand, counting down.
GAGCTTCACGTCGGGACCGAGAATCGTCTTGGAAACCGTGAAATAGGCTGGTAATTTCTGTTCTTTGTATGTGTTTAATAGATTCAAGACAAATTCTAGCTCATGGCTCTTCAACCTGGAGGTTACTACATAGCCATCCAAAGTGAGAACTACGGTTCGGTGAAAACCAGGGTGAACCTCCACGAGATTCATGCCTCTTCGGAAATGTTGTAGTGTTTCAGGAGGAAGTAAAGCAATTGGATAAAGTAGTGATGTGGTGGAGGCGAGATCGTATTTGGCAAGAATGCGTGTTACATCCTCGCGAAAACCTAGGAAGCGTTCTGAAGGGATGATTGGCATGGCAAGTTCCTGTTGGTATTTGTCCACAAAGGTCTGGGCGAGCTCCTTGAGGACTACTCGGTAAATATGTTCATCATCAGTTTTTTGAATCACTATAATGAAAAGAAAGTCACTCCAGCTTTCATAAACGAACTTGTGCTCCGCAAAAGAAACCACTTGAATCTCCTCCTCCCCGATTTCCTGGGCAAAGCCTGCCTGTGCACTGATAAAACCGGCCATCAGTGTGTCCAGCTTGGGATCTCCCTTAGGGGCAAAGTTGAATAATGGCTGTCCACCCTTGTGAAGAACAAGAATCTCTTTTACGGGCATGTAGGCTCGTAGTTCATTACTGAACAACTTACTTTAACGTTTTCTGAAAGACTTTATATCGCTCTTGCATATTTGGGAGATATGATAGTAGTATAAAGGGGTGTTCCGCTTTGATTCAATTACGTATTTCACTCTCGATAATTGTCTTTACACTACCCTTCAGTTGGCTTTTGGCCTACTTTTTATCAATTCACAGTGAGCTCGTTACATTTGCTATACTTATTTTCATCAGTCTTCTAATTGGTATAGGTGTTGGGGGAATTTTGGCAGACCTTGTCAGGAATCGTACAACTCTACTATTGGTTTATTGTGCTGTGCCGCTGCTAATTGGTGTGTTGAAGCTAGTGGATCCGGTTGACCTTCTTTTATCCCAAAACATGATGATTGTGATACCACTTTTCTTCTTCCTTCTCGGAGGTGGGGTTGTCACTCTAACAATTTTCTTGAATCAGGTTGTACCCTGCACACAGCGGGGTCGCGCTGCTGGGTTAGTAACACTTGTCAGTTTTGGCTTAGGGGGGTTTCTCCCTATTTTGTGGCGAAACATTACAGACTTTCAATCACTTTTACCAGGACTCACTGCCTTGATATTCTTAATTTTTCTTGGTGTTATTGCTATCGTGAAACCTTGGTCTGAGGAACTGCGGGTATACATGGTTCCAGGGGCCGTTCGTCCCTACGCCTTTTGGTGGCTCATCTATGTTGTAGCCTATGCGCTATACTCGCTCTCGACACCACTAGAAGCACGCATTATCTTCATACATGATAGCTTTCAGGGAATCAATGTGCTCTGGGCAGAGATTACCTTGATTGGAATCGGAGGCGCAGCAGGAGCCTTTTCCCTACTTCCTGACCGGTTAGGCAGAAAACGAGTCTTTACTATTGCGTCATTACTACTTGCGGAGTTATGCTTATTTGGTAACGCCCGAGCCACGGGTTTACCGAGCGTAATAATCGCTCTGACTATTGGAGAGTTGTTTGTACTGGGGTTCATCCTAGGTGTTGGAGTCTGGTTGATTTGGTCAGAAATAGGGTCTGTTAGGCTCAAAGGGCGACGAGCTGCCCTTGGGTGGCTACTAGTTGCTACTATAGCCGTTGGGCTTTGGGCTGGCACAACATTGACCTTCCCACCACTTCCCTTTCCCACACTTGTCTACCCAATCGCAGCTACGCTATTGTTTGTAAGCATCATTCCCCTAACAAACGCCACAGAGGTTATCTGGAACGAGCGTATTATAGAATCCTTGGAAATTAAGGTTGATTCTCAACAAGTTAGTGCCGCAATTCGTGAGCTGGAAATTGATGCTCCAATTGAAGGCATCCAACAACAAGTCCAGAGCGAGATTGCTGAACTAGCTAAAATCCATGGGGTAACAAAGACCAAGGCGAAACTATTACGTGACCAAGGGTATGAATCGATTGAACTTGTTGCCCAATCTGATCCCAAAGTTCTCGCTCAGGTATTAGGGGTTTCTCTTAAGGAGGCCGAGAAGATGAAGGCTAGTGCGGAAAAGCTAGTTGCGGCACGGGGTTAATAGAGTGTATGGAAGCCCACAAACTCAACCTATAACTCAATCGAAGTCCCTAAGGATGAGCAGTAAGAACATGAAGAGATATGGCAACTGAAGCTAGCTCCTCTGCTGAAGTGATAGTGTATGGGAAAGGTAAAACGCAGTACAGATGAACGAGCTAGCCGTCGGCGTTTAGGCAAATACTATACGCCTAGCTGGGCTGTTGACTACATTGTCAAACACACACTGGGTCCTACTTTGGAGGAGAACGTGGATAGACCTCTTGGCGAAGTTACAGTATTGGATCCGGCTTGCGGGGATGGTGCATTTCTGCTAGGCGCTTTGCGTTTTCTTGCTAACGCGGTTACTTTCGAGGAGGGACAAGAACGACGTCTTACTTTACGTAGCCTTGTCGACTCTATTCATGGTGTTGATGTAGACCCAGAAGCTGTGTCAAGTTGTCGAAAGAAGCTAACAAAATCTGCAATTGAATTGCTCGGATTTCCGGCGGATTTCACCAACAGAATTCTACTAGGTGACAGTCTAATCGAAGAGGACGATGATGCAATAGAGGTGTTTGGTGAAGGGTTACCCGAAAGACATCCTCTCGTATGGCAGCGGGTTTACCCTTGGGTTATACGCGATGGCGGATTCGATGTCATTATCGGAAATCCCCCTTTTATCGGCGTGAAAATGATGGATTCCCCATTGAAGGAGTATCTTCGTCGTAAATATACAACAGCTCACCAGCAATTCGATATCCTTGTTGCCTTCATTGAAAGGGGACTACAATTGCTGCGCGGTGGTGGACGCTTAGGGTTCATTGTCAGCAACAAGGTGTTGGCAGCAGATTACGGGACACCCTTGAGGGAACTGCTGGTTTCTAGCCTAGCAATAGAGCAAATGGTTGACATCTCGCAGCTTGAAATGTTCGAGGGGGCGTCAACGTATCCTCATATTATTATCATCCGAAAACCACGGAGAAGCATTGAAGCCAAGGAAAACGAGACTCTACTCCTTTCCCGTCTAAAGGTTTCTGATGGCGTTATCCAAGTGCCTTCCCAAGCAGAACGTGTCCCACAGCGGTTCTTCCAAGAGCTTCCAAACTGTATCTTAAGCCCCGCCCTCTCTGTCGAGAAATTCAGGATTATCGAGAGGATGCGACGAAATACTACCCTTCTGAGTGAGGTCCTAGAAATCAACTGCGGCATTGCCAGAACCGGCTTCAGTAAACATGTCCTTACAAAGACCCAGTACAGCAAGCTCGCAGAAAAAGAAAAACAGGTTACACGTCCCTTTCTCACAGCTGGCGATGTACTCCGCTATTCAACAAGGAAAAAGGGGTATCTGACCTATTCTGCTGCCCTAGCAACTCCTGAACAATGGCAAGAGTTTGGTGAACCAAAAATTCTATTCGCTGGCATAGGTAAACACCTTCGCGTAGCATTAGATCAGGAGGGTTGTGCACTTGGCCGCG
>JABXGV010000128.1 GCA_016550485.1 archaeon | reverse complement strand
CCACTAATCAAGTAGCGTATGATTTCCTCTAGGTTGTACCAGGAATCTAAACGATAAAAAAGATTTCAAACCTCACCAGAATCTACGAAGCTAGATTTGTTTTCTTCTACGATGACATACTCTCGCTGAGAAACTTTGGTAAACCCAAGCTTTTGGGCAGTTCGAACCGAAGGCAAATTATCATCACCTGTACTCCATACCGGTGTGATTCCACGTTCTTGTAATCCCTCAGCAACAATGGACGCCGCAGCACTAGCTAACCCTTTGTTCCGCCAATCCTCGCGTGTGATCACTCCAATATCAGCATATTTCTCGGTATGTCCACCAGTATGAGCAATCGAGACAATCTCGTCTAATGCAATCCCACAGGAAACTAGCCCATCTTCAAGCAACCCGATGGCTGTACCATATCCATGTCCACGAAATTCCTTAGGCGCAGCCTCTAACAACTCCACATCCTCAATAGTCAAACGTCTAACAAGCTCGTGCTCAAATCTTCGAACAGGAACTGATAGAGCGTAATAGAAGTCACTATAATAGCGAACTGGTCGTTTCAGTTGTTTCTGCACGAATGAGCCAATAGTCGAGGCTATCTCAGCTGGGACATTCACACAGTCCCATCCTTTAATTGATTGAAGTAACACCCAAATTGCATCAAGATTAGTTCCAAAAATACGAGGTTCGTGTGGCATGTTGATAAACTGTATCAGAGCCGCCTTCACTTCTGGAAGCTCGCCAACAACGGTTGCCTTGCAATATAGTCGTTTCAATGCATGAACAGCAAGAACAGCCGCAGGAGAATCACTTAGAAACTCTGCTAACATTGACATCTGTTCTGCATCCAACACAAAATATGATTCTCGATTATTCAACGTAGATACCTTGGTGAATGTAAGGTACTTGAAAGAAGAAAAATGTACCAAAAAAAGATAAAGGGAAACCCTCCCAGCAGAGGGGAGAGTTCCTTTCTGTTACTGTTTTCCTAATTCTTCATCCCGAAGGACGCGTCGAAGAACCTTACCCACAGCCGACTGTGGCAATGAGGCGCGAAATTCAATTATGCGCGGACGTTTATAGCCCGCCATACGATCCTTAGCCCAAGTAATGATTTCTTCTTCCGTCGCCGATTCACTCGGAGCAAGCACTACATAGGCTTTCACAGTCTCATTGGCAGGATCATCTTCTCGTGGAATACCAATCACTGCAGCCATCTGAATCTTCGGATGCTCAACCAGCATCTCCTCGATTTCAGCAGGATAGGCCTTGAATCCAGAGACGTTGATCATGTCTTTCTTGCGGTCGGTGATGTGGAGGTAGCCTTCTTCGTCGAAGTGTCCAATGTCACCGGTAAGAAAGAAGCGTTCGCCTTTGATGTCGCGCATGACGGCTTCGGTGGCTTGGGGTTTCTGCCAGTATCCTTTCATGACTTGTGGTCCTGAAATGGCGACTTCACCATCTTCGCCAGTTTTCTTTTCTTTAGTACCGGTTTCGAGGTCAAGGATTTTGATGATGGTGTCTGAGATTGGGAAGCCGACGGATCCGAATTTGCGTGTGCTGAGTTTGGAGGGATCAGCGCTTACGAGAGGGGAGGTTTCGGTGAGTCCGTATCCTTCAAAGAGGATAGCTCCAGAGGCGGCTTCGAAGGCCTTGGCTGTAGCGGGTGGGCGGGGGGCAGCTCCAGATCCACAGGCCTTGAGGCTAGTCAGGTCGTATTTTCCGATGTCCGGGTGGTAGGCCATGCCTGCATAGAGGCTGGGTACCGCATGGAAAAGGGTGCCTTTGTTGTCTTGGGTTTGTTTGAGTAGATCTGAGAGCGGGGGTTTCCCGGCGCGGGGATCTGGAATACAGACACAAGCGCTTTGGTGGTAGACTGCTGCGATCATAGTGAGGGTAAGTCCGTAGCTGTGATACCAGGGTAGGGCGCCGATGTAGACTTCTTTGCCAGTTTCGAGAGGTTGGGCTTTGCCACCCCCTTTTGGTTCGAGTTTGACCCATTCATCGTATTGCATGACGTTCGCGTGGAGGTTGTAGTGGGTTAGCATGGCACCTTTGGGAACCCCAGTAGTTCCTCCAGTATAGAGGATGAGGGCGAGGTCGTCCTTGGGTTTCAGTTTGATACTTGGTGGTGTGGATTCGTATTGGGTCATGATGTCGGAGTAGAAGGTTGTTTTGTCTTCTTCATAGTATTTGCTTTTAGGGATTTTGCCAAAAAGCCCTCCCAGAACTGCTTTTCCTTTGGAGAGGAAAGGTTTGATGCTGCAAACGATTACGTGACTGCAGTCAGTATCAACTAGTGCATCATAGCTATTGGGAACAAATATCGGGTGATCGAAGACAAAAACTGCTTTCGCTCCAGAGTCTTTGAGTTGGTGGTGTAATTCCGCTGTTTTGTATTGTGGGTTACATGTAACGACTGTACCACCTGCTTTGAGAGTGCCAAAGAATGCGGCCGGGTAATGGGGCACGTTTGGCATGTAGATGGCTACGCGGTCACCTTTCTTGATCCCAAGTTTTGCCAAGAAATTGGCTATTCGGTTGGCGCTTTCGTTTATTTCTGCGAAGCTTTGGGAGTTACCTGAATAGATTGTGTATGGCTTGTCACCGGCTTCTTGTGCTGCTTTTTCGAGGATTGCGAAGAGTGGCTCTTCGGGGTATTTGATGGTTTTTCTGACCTCTTCGGGCCATTTGTGTTTGTGCCAGAGCATTTCTTTCATGTATCTTCCTACACTCCATTGGAGTAATTGTAGTTAGTTTGAGCTTAGTATCGGGTATTGGTACGGTTCTAGTTGAATTACCTTTTGGCAGTGTAGGAAAGTGGCGACAAAAATCATTAACGGATGGTTCCTCAATGACAGAATATTACAAAGTTCGTTCTTCTAGTCAAAATTGAACGGTTGGGGATGTTAAAAAGGTGTCAAAATCTAGTGTTGTAACGAAAAGGGAAGAAAAATAGGAAGCTGGATCTGAGCTAGCTGCTCAGACCTCAACTTTGAGACCGAGTTCACGGACAAGTTCTTTGTAGCGGTTGCGTACAGTGACTTCGGTAACTCGACTGATTTCAGCAATTTCGCGTTGAGTACGGCGTTCGCCTTCTTGGATAGAGGCGATGTAGAGGCTAGCCGCGGCGAGACCTGTGGGATCCTTACCAGCTGTTATGCCTTTGGAACGAGCTTGGTCCACAATTTCTGCCGCTGTGTGTTGGACGTCGCCGCTAAGCTCTAAGGCTTGAGCAAAGCGGGGGATGAAATCGGTGGGTGAAGCGATTGGAATTCGAACTTCGAGTTCTCTAAGAAGGAGCCGATAACAACGTCCGAGTTCCTTGCGGCTGATTCGACTGTGATGAGCAATTTCATCGAGGGTTCGTGGAACCTGACGGAGGCGACAAGCGGCATAAACACAGGAAGCGATCATTGCTTCAATACTGCGACCACGAATTAGGTGGTGTTCTATGGCACGCCGATATAGGATCGCTGCTGCTTCCTTTACTGGTTTAGGTACGCCAAGTTGGCTGGTTAACCGGTCTAATTCACTCATGGCATAGGCGAGATTTCGGTCTATGCTGGAATGAACTCGCGTTCGGATTTGCCATTTTCGGAGCCGATAAATTTGCGCCCGACGGCTAGGGGCTAATTTCTTTCCATAGGCGTCGCGATTCCGCCAGTCAATCATGGTGCTAAGGCCTTTATCATGCACCGTGTAAGTCATCGGACTTCCCACTCGGCTGCGTTTATCGCGCTCTTCCGAGGTAAAAGCCCGCCATTCGGGTCCTTGATCGACCATGTGGGCGTCAAGTACAAGTCCGCAATTCCGGCAAATGATTTCACCACGAGTGGTATCACGGATTACCTCTTGTCCACTACAGTCTGGACAACGAGTGATTTGTTGAGGAGATTCCGGAGGACTGACCCGCAGTT
>JABXGV010000127.1 GCA_016550485.1 archaeon | reverse complement strand
GGTGGAGGCGTAGTAGTACCTAAATTCACTGAAAAGGTTACGTGTTTGAATCCAGTGTTACCCAAGGCATCTGAAGCGGTGACGTTGAGAGTATGAGAGCCGTTAGTAAGCCCCGTAACTGTGATGCTGTAATTAGTAACTGTAGCGATGAGTGTACCGTCCAACTTGATTTGAGCCTGCTGGTAGCCAGACCCAACATCAGTCGCAGTCCAACTGAGTTGGACAAAGTCATTTGTTATCACAGAGCCAGAGGTGGGTGCTGTGATTTGCACTGATGGACCCGTAGTGTCTACATCTACTTGAAAGTGACCAGCTACTGTTCCCACATTTCCAGCGCCATCTTTCGCCACAACATGAAGGTACCATGTCCCATCAGCTAACTGTGGAGAGAGGGTACCGTTGGTTAGCGTGTAGGTACCTGTACCAGCTGTGGGAATCGTTGAGGGACTCTGATCTATAATGTAGTAGTAGCCGACAATGCCATTAACGTCTGCGGGTACTGTCCAGTTAAGCTGAGCCTGTGTTATCGAGGACCAGATACCTGGGCTGTGTGTCAATGACGAGATTACTGGAGGAAGTACAGTGTTGTCGTACCAGATTGAAACGAATGGATCCCCAACGATGTTCATGCCATAGAACCATTCAAGGAACAAACTGCCTCCCGCACCCCCAGTATTGAGTTGGTTGGAGAACCAGTTTTGGAGGCTTTCACCAAGGGTGCTGTTTTGACCAAGCGGAGTATAGAAGTCGCTGTTGCCGAGCATTCCACCAGTCTTGGCGCTTCCAACGACACCAATACTATAGGAGCTGTTGAAGAGATAGGTCACTGCCAGGTTGTCGCTGACAGCCCAGTCTGCACCGTGGCAGCAGAAGAGGTTGTAGAAGTTGAAGGCAGGTGGTACATTCGCGATTTGGGTCGAAGTCGCTGTTCCCTCACCAACCCCACCGGGGCCGAAGAAGTGGGTTGTCGCTGAACTGTGAGCACAAAGGTGGGTCCACTGGTAGTTTGAGGAGAGCCTAGTGTTCAACCAGTCGGCAGCGGTAGTTGTCGTCCCGGGGGTGTAGACCAGTGTGGTGGTCGAGTAGGCCATCTTGACTGCTGAATCGTATGTAACTGCCCAGGGAATCCAGTCATCATCGACGTAGGACAGAGCTTGGCGTTGCCGTTGGACACCACCTGTCCGGTAGGTGTGAAGGCGTGCGAAGTAGAGATTCAAGTAATCAACATCGGTGCCTCCAGGACCTGAAATGGTTCCCGTTACAAGGCATAGAGGGTCGATGCGACCGATGAAAATTTCGGGGTAGACATCAGCGCCCATTGAGGCGTTGTGTTTGTCGTAGACGCCATCGGCGGGGTTGATGTCCCACCAGAGGCCATCGAGATCCTCTAAATAGAGGTCGCAGATGAAGGTCTCTGCACTAAATCCAGTTGCGGCTGGGTGGTAGAACTGGGCGAATGGGAGACGCCCAATTAACACTGCCCCAACAAAGTTGGAGATGGTGTTGTACCAGTATGTGAGATTGCCTTTGATTTGTTGGGCAGTAGTCAGTGCTGTTGTGTAGAGTATTGTGTTGTAGCCTGAATCGTTTAGGTCTTGGCGATACTGGGTGACGGCTGCGGTGATACTGGCGTAGATTGAGTTCTGAACGATTATTGCTGCCGTTTCTGTAGGTGGCGGTTTAGGTACATTCAAGGCAACAGGAGATGTTGATGATCGAGGACTCTGAAGAAAATCATTGGTTAAACCGTGAGTGGCGGATAGAGGTGTTATTGGTGCGATGTTAACTGTGAGTATCAGTCCGAGAGAGCAGAGGATTAAGAGAAGAGGTGTTTTCCGAATTGTCCTCACCTATATTTTACTCCCTGTGGTCATGATATAACAAGATTATTGAGAGCGATACTGCCCCCGAGTTGCCCACAAGAGAGTAAGTTATCAGAATTTAACGATTACAGCCTTATCTAATTTCGCATCTTCCAAGAAGCCTGCGATGAATCGTAGAATATATTCTTTGGTCGATAGTCGAGAACAAAAAGAGAGGACGCCGGTTGGCGTCCATTCAGAGTTATTTGTTTCTTCGGCGGCGTCTTTGTACAAAACCTAGCCCTAGTGCCAGAACGGCACCAAGAGCGATTGCTTCAACAGGAAAACCAGGAATCGGTGGAGCAGCCGTGAGTTGGACTGTGAAGGTAACCTGACTTGACCCCGTATTACCTGTTACATCAGAAGCAGTCACTTTGAGGGTGTGAGAACCAGCGAGAAGGCCTTTCACGGTCAAGCTGTTATTTGTAACTGAAGCGTAAATAGAACCGTCTAGAAAGATTTGTGCCTGTTGGTATCCGGATCCTGAATCAACAGCTGTCCAACTGAGAATGGTAGAACTACCGGTTATCAATTGACCTGAGGTGGGTGTCGTAATGCTTACCGTGGGACCGTTGGCATCAATGTAAAGCGCGAAGTGGCCAGCATATGCTCCAGTATTTCCAGCACCGTCCTTCGCTACTACATGAAGGTACCAGATGCCATCACTTAACGCTGAAGTCAGTGTACCATTGATTGTAGTGTAGGTGCCTGTAGCAGCCGTTGGAACCGTGTTGGGATTAGTGTCAAGGAGCCAATAGTAGCCGACAATACCGTTCACATCCGCGGGGACAGACCAGTTTAGCTGAGCTTGAGTGGTTGGAGACCAAGTGGCTGGTAAATGCGTTGTCGAAGAGATGACTGGTGGAAGCACTATATTATCGTACCAGATTGAAAGGAATGGGTCACCTGTAATGCTTATACCGTAGCTCCATTCAACCCACTGATTCCAGTGTTCAAAAGCCCCATTCATCAGAGTGCTGCTAAACCAGTCACGCAGGCTTTCACCAATAGTTTTGTTTTGGCCGATTGGAGTGTAGAAGTAGATGTTGTCGAGCATGCCTCCAGTCTTGGTGGATCCGACCGTAGCGAGGCTGTAACTGCCACTGAACGTATACGTTGGACCTAGAGCATCAGTTGTATTCCACCTGTTAGCACTGCATGCGAAGAGATTGTAGAAGTTGAAAGAGGGAGGTGCAGTCCTGATTTGAGGGTTAGCAGTAGTAATACCCTCAGCCCCGCCCCCACCGGGTCCGAACACGTGCGACCAGGGCCAGCTGTGGACACCGAGATGACCCCACTGGTAGTTTTGGGTGATACGAGAAAGCCAGTTGGTGGCATTTGTCCAAGTTGTTGGAAAGTCAACAAGCGTGCGGGTTGAATAGGCGGTTGACAAAGCAGTATCCCAATAGCTTGATGTTGCACCAGCCCAGTCGTCGTCGACATAGAGGAGGGCGCGTTGCTGACGCTGAACGCCCCCTGTCCGGTAGCTGTGGACCCTCGCGAGGTAGGTGTTGATGAAGTTTGCAGGTATATCCCAGGACAGACATTGGGGATCAATACGGCCGATGTAGATTTCAGGATAGATATCTGCGGGAGCGGTGGCGTTGTGTTTATCGTAGACAGTATCACTATTTAGGTCCCACCAGTTACCATCTAAATCCTGTAGATAGAGATCGCAAATGAAAGTTTCAGCTGCAAAGTATGTAGGCGTCGAGGAAATCGGGTGGCGGTATCGGGCATGAGGGAGGCGCCCGATCAGCACAGCACCGACGAAGTTGGTGTAGGTGTTGTACCAGCTCGTAAGATTGTTTTTGAGTTCCTGATGGGTGTTCAGGGTTTGGGTGTATAGGATTGTGTTGAAGCCTGAGTTGTTTAGGTCTGTGCGATATTGAGTAACTGCTGATGAAATACTGGGGTAGAGTGGGTTCTGAACGATAATGGCGACCGTTTCGGTTGGTGGTGGTCTAGGTGTAGCGACTGCGGCTGCAGAAAGCATTGTTTCTGCTGATTGGAAGCGTAAGCTGAGTTCACTTGTACTTGTCCTTACAGGGGTTGAAGGGACAAAGCTCGCAGCTAGCAGAAGACTAAGAGAACATAGAATTAAGAGAAGAGTTATTTTCCGAATTATCCTCACCTATATTTTACTCTCTGCGGTCAAGCGCGTAGAGACAATTAAGAACGACACTTGTCTCTGGGTTGCCGATTAGAGAGCAAGTTACTAGAATTTAGTTGTCAGAGCCTTATCTAACTTTGCATATTCCAAGAATGCCTTGAATGAATCATTGCATGCCTTATTGCATGGGAGTAGTTGAGAAAAAGAGGAGGGGACGCCAGTTGGCGTCCCTAGGGATGCTCTTAGGCTAGGTTTACTTGCTGCGCCTACGGAGTAAAACTGCACACAAGATGATTATAACGATGATCGCAAGAATGAGTAGGAGAACCAGTGGGTTTGTTAAGAGATCGAATAGGTTGAAGGGTGTGGTGGGAGTAACGATGATGTTGACTTTGAAGTGCGCAGCAGACCCGATGTTGCCCACATTGTCTTTTGCAACGACGTGGAAATAGTAAGTGCCGTTGGCCAGGGCTGTGGTCGTTTGATAACTATTAGTTGTAGTGTAGGTCCCTGTTGCTGGCGTAGGTGATGTGGTAGATTGATTGTTCAGTATGTAGTAGTACCCAGCAATTCCATTTACATCAGGGGGGATGGTCCAAGTGAACTGGGGCTTGGTGTTGTTGTATCCAAGACTTGGATTGGGGTGCGTTGGGGAGGAAATCACCGGGGTGAGAACAGTACAGTCATAATTGATTGTTAGGAATGGATCACCGACAATGTTCATGCCATAATACCATTCAAGCCAGAAGTCGCCAGCGTCGCCACTAGGATTATTGAAGACATAAGACATCCATTGGATAAGACTCTCGCCGAGGGTGTTCTGATTAGCGAGAGGATTGTAGAAGTAGTCACCATCCAACATGCCACCAGTCTTCGTGGTGCCCACGATGCCGACAGTGTGGGAACCATCAAAGAGGTAGGACACCGCCAAGTTGTCAGCGACACTCCAATCCGCACCTGAGCAGCAGAAGAGATTGTAGAAGTTGATAGTGGAGGTTGTGGCTACGATTTGCGCACTAGTTACGGTGCCTTCGCCTATTCCGCTGGGACCGAAGAAGTGCGTAGTTGGGCTGCTGTGAGCGCAGAGGTGGGCCCATTGATAATCCTGAATAATCCGGTTATTGAGCCAATCGGTGGCATTTGTCCACGTACTCGGTGTATGAACATCAGTACGCGTCGGGTAGGGGGTGTTGAGCCAGGCGGGCCAGTTGTCGTAGGTACCATCCGCCCATGGAACCCAGTCATCATCGATGTAGGTCAGTGCTCTGCTTTGTCGCTGGACGCCCCCTGTCCGGTAGGAGTGGACCCGACCGAGGTAGGTGTTTATATTCCCAGCTACTGTCCCCCAAGTCAGGCATTGAGGATCGATGCGGCCAACGAAAATTTCGGGGTAGACATCAGCGCTTCCAGTGGCGTTGTGTTTGTCATAGATGCCATCGGTGGGGTTGATGTCCCACCAGAGGCCATCGAGATCCATGAGGTATACATCGCAAATGAACGTCTGAGCAATCCACCCGTAGCTTGCGTTTGCAGGATGCCAGTATTGAGCATAGGGGAGTCGCCCGATGAGCACGGCCCCAACAAAGTTGGTGTAGGTGTTGTACCAGCTTGTGAGGTTACCCTTGAGTTCTACGTGATTACTAAAGACTTGGGTGTAGAGAATAGTGTTATACCCCGTGTTGTTGAGGTCTTGGCGAAATTGAGCGACACTAGAGGAGACACTCGAATAGATAGCATTCTCGACGATGATTGCCACCGTTTCAGTGGGTGGTGGTTTAGGTTGTTGAACCAGTCGTACCTCGATTTGGGTTCTCTCTGAAGTCGTTTGGGGGGGTGCCATTGGTAAGAGATTCATTGTCACTAAAAGCCCGATGGTGCAAAGAATTGCGAGGAGATGCATTTTACGAAATTTGCTCACCTTCTAATATTCATTCCCTTGTGGAAACTCTGCTGGAGGACCCTCACAAATCCGAGTCGCTTCGTGGATACCCGCAAAGGAATGACGCTATCTGAATCTGGTCATTGGAGCTTTATCTAACTTATGTGTTATCCAAGGGCTTTTTAAAATAATCATTGGTCGTCGAATTGTTTAGACTTCTACGCCGAGTTTGAGTTTGCGGACGAGTTCTTTGTAGCGGTTTCTGACGGTGACCTCGGTTACGCCTGCGACCTCACCGATTTCTCGCTGGGTCCGACGTTCGCCCTCCATTATTGACGCAATATAAAGGGCTGCTGCTGCGATACAAGTGGGGTCTTTACCAGAGGTGATGCCTTCGGTTCGGGCTCGCATGAGTATGCTTTGGGCGCGGGCCTGGGTACGCTGGGATAAGCGAAGGGCATTGGCATAGCGGGGAATGAAGTCTTCTGGTTGGGCTATTGGCATCTGGAGCCCTAGGCGTCGCACAAGAAGCCGGTAGGAGCGGCCCAGCTCTTTTCGTGTAACGCGGGTATACCTGCCTACATCTGCGAGGGTTCGGGGGAAGCTGGTGCGGCGACACGCGGCATAAACACAGGCCGCAACGATGGCTTCGATGCTCCGTCCCCGTATCAAGTTCCGCTCAAGGGCGTGTCGATAGAGGAGGGCAGCTGTTTGCCGTACACGTCGAGGAAGATCGAGTTGACCTGCGAGTCGGTCAAGTTCGCTCATGGCGCTAGCGAGGTTCCGCTCCGAGGATTGGTAGACGCGGCTGCGGGCATGCCATTTGCGTATTCGCTGCATTTCTGCCCGGCGTCTGGGATCGAGGCGGTGCCCCCGTGCATCAACATCCCGCCAGTCGATTGTTGTGCTTAACCCTTTATCGTGCATAGTGAGGGTTGAGGGGGGTCCTGCACGGGCTCGCTTGTCCCGTTCCTCGCTAGAAAATTCTCGCCATTCAGCACCAAGGTCGAAAACATCCTCGGTTAGCACAAGACCGCAATCAGCGCATACCAGTTCTTGGTTACGAGAGACAACGTATTCTTTACTTCCACAATTTGGGCATTCTCGTGGCTCGTCCATTGCGCGGTTTTCTCGTCGTTTTCTTCTACGCGGGGAGTCTTCAGCCATGCAAATACAGTCCTTGCCCAAACACCCAGTCAGGTGACCGAGCAAACTGAATTACGTAAGTTGACTTGAACGCTTGTAAATAAAAGCCTGCTGTTCTTACCTCAACGATATTGTCATTTTATCCATATATAGTTAAAGTTGTGTTGAGGAGCAGTAAGCCACTCTCAAGGTTTTCCCAACTTAGGGAATAGGAGTAAGGCTCAGATGGATCAGATGGAGCCTTGCTTAAGCCATTATCCTAGTTTCTGAAGCTTCTGTTGGGTCACTAAGCCCCATTAACAGTTGGAATTCGCTGGGTTCATCGCCAGACTCAACGGATATCACTTTGTAGACTAAGCTACGCTGATTTCTGATGGCTTGTGCTTGACGAGCACCAATGAATTTTTTGCGTACCCCACATGAAGAGCCTATCCATAGCCAGATTCTTTTCTCTTCATCATCTACTATGAGTAAAACGCGGGTGCACTCTAGCTCGTCTTTGATGTCGCCATCCGGTGTTATTTCTCTAATTTCCCCATCCGGTTCGACGTCGAAGAGTACCAGTCTTTCAGTCAAAATTAACCTCTCGTTATGCTATTCTCGTCTGACTCCTTTTAAATCTTAAGGTAACTTAATGAATTTGGCGATTGTTTACGAATTACGCAACTATAACAAAAACTATTTGCGACATCCTTAACAAACCCATATTTTAAAACCAAGACCGCCAATAGAACTGAAACTTAGAAGGTGGAAAAATGCAAGAGAATCAGGTGACCCCTTTCGAACGAGTAATTGCAGCGATTCGTGGAGAGCCTCCAGACCGAGTCCCAGTTATCCCTCAAATCACCTACACAACTGCTCAACTCACCGGCGTCGGACTGGTTGAAGCCCTTCATAGTCCAGAGAAAACTGCCAAGGCACTGCTCGCAGGACAACGAGAACTGGAATATGATGCCATATACGCTGGATGGGAGTCGAGCTTCAACTTACTTGCAGAAGCAATGGGGTGCACCATGCGCTACCCTGAAGACGATGTTCCTCAAGTGACAAGCCATATCGTTCAAGACTCAAGCGATCTTGACAAAGTCCCAATACCAGATCCCGAGCGCGCGGGGCGGATACCCATCCATATTGAAACGGTAAAAATCGTCAAACGCGAAGTTGGTGGCAAGGTCCCCATCTTCTGTTATGTTCCAGGCCCCTTTACGCTGGCAGGTCAAATACATGGGGTGAACAAGCTAATGATTGCCACAATCCGTGACAGAAAGTTCGTTGACGATTTGACGCGGATAACTACTGAGGCTTCAAAGAGCTATGTTGAGGCAAATATCCGTGCTGGCGCAGATGTTATCGTGGCAGCGGACCCAACAGCTAGCTCTAGCTTGATCAGTCCTGAAATGTTCAAAACGCTCGCCGCACCCTGCCTTGAGGAGGTTTTAGCTGTCGGCGTCAAGAATGGTGTCATACCAGCCCTCCATGTATGTGGTCAAACTACACCTATTCTTGAACTCATGTGTGATACTGGCGCTAAAATCCTCGAGATTGACCATCTCGTTGATCTCGGGAAAGCAAAACAAGAGGTGGGCGATAGGGTCTGCTTACAGGGCAATATCGATCCCACAGACCTTTTACTCACTGGCACCCCAGAGGCAGTAGAACAGGCTGCTAAGAGCTGCATCGAGCAAGCTGCAGCAAAGGGGCGTTTTATCCTGAGTAGCGGCTGTGAGATTCCTCCCTTAGCACCGCTTCCTAACATCCAAGCTATGGTAAACGCCGCGAAGAAGTATGGACGCTACACCTAGTGAGCTATTTTTCACAAATAATCTTGGAATCTTGATG
>JABXGV010000126.1 GCA_016550485.1 archaeon | reverse complement strand
TTTCTGAAAGAGTCGTTTCTGTCTCACTAGAGCCTGCTATTAATTCTAAGGACGGTTTTCGAAAAGGTCCTGAAATTGCGTCAACACGTCTTAAAACAGAGAGAATCCTTGAATCATATTCCAATACTTTCAGGCCAATAGCTTCCTTGTGGTGCAACACTTGAGGTTTTAACCAGAGGACGGCTACATGACCATAGATACGTAGACGCCTTGGTATAAGCGGAGCAGGAATTTTGTATCCGAGTTGTTCTTTAAGAAACTGATGAAAGGTTCTGCGATATTTATGTGGTCGATTCACGCAACATCACTTGTTATGCTAGCATCTGAGTTATAATTGAAGGTTGTGATGGGCCAGCCTTACTCTGTTCCTCGATACACTAACTCCCCACCGTCCTTGGTGGGCGAAACGCCTTCAACCCTCTGGCAGGTCCTCTCTTGATGTGCCGAGACATGTGAGCAAGACTCGACCCAGCGTTGAGTTGTGGACATTCTGGGTTGCCCCACCACTCACTTCTTGGCATCACGCCGTCAATCGTGGAGGAGCCTGTCACATGCCGCATAACCCTCAACGTGCTCCAGTGTCGCCAACATTTTGCTCAGGGCCTCATCAGGGTCTATCCTTCAGACCTGACCTCGTAGGTGGCTGTATCCTTTCATCGCTAAGATAAAAGAAGCGTATCCACTCTTAAAGCCTTCCTCTACTGAGTAGCTCGGTCATGGTACTCTAGTCGGCCATCGCGGTCAATGATTCCTGCTCGGATTCGTGTTGAAGAAATTGACGTTTCATCATCCGCTAGAATCATTGTTAGTACTGCGATATCTAGGAGTGGAAGCCCTCTTTTTCTTCGAATCTCGTTGATCTCTTTTGCTCTAGAATAGGTTTCCTCACTGACAACTATGAGTTGCAGTTTTTCTTCCGTGATTGCAGGCCCATACGGGTCGCATAATGGCTCAATCATGTAGCGTCCTTCATAACTTTCAAAATCCAGCCATTGTCTCAATTCTGCTGCTCGTTTTTCATATGAGTTAATTAATCGCCAGTCGGGTTTGTGTTTTATCAAGGCGTGTGTGGTTAATCCGATGATAACTCTCTGTCCTAGCTCGAATGCTCTACGTAAGAGGGTTTTATGTCCTTTGTGGAGCCTGTCAAAGGTGCCTCCTATTGCTACCAAGTCATATGGGAATCCTGGCAGTGAATCACCTCCGTTAACGCTTTACACGTGATAGAACGTAAAGACCGAATTACGAGCATATGAGATTTCAGTTATTTAGGCTATACCCATTGTGTTTCCGATTCCAGCTATGATTATAGCATCGCCTTTCTTTGTTCGAAGGCGGATCGCGCGCTTTATTCGTTCTATTACCTTAGGAACCGCGTCGACGAGTGCCTTTTTCATCGGACTGAGGGCGTCTTCAAGAGATTCTTTTATTACAATCGCGTCAATCGGAATGTCATACCTAACACCCGAGTCTTCCATTTTCCATTTCTCAGGTCCAGGATCACCGATTGCCGCACCAACTCCTTCAATAACGTGCCCGCTGTCTTCTCCTTCCAGCTTCAGACCAGCATCGACAGTGATGATTCTAGCAACTTTGCTTTTATGACGGTCGACCAGCTTCCGGATTACTTCACCAGGCTTGCCTACATGTGAGCCATATCCTTTCGCTCGAACAATATAGACAGTCCGTTCTTCAAACCTAGCAGATATAGATACTGTGTGCTTGGCAAGCTCCTCAGTTTTACTGGTCTTTAATTCTCGTGCGAAATGCGCAACGGCTAAGGGTCCCATGCCATCTCCAATTGGTTTACCATCAGCAAAAGCTTTGATAGCATCGAAGTAAGCTTTTGCCATCTGCATAATTTGTGGTAGTTGCATCTGGACCTGCATGATGAGATAAATGCTCTTGGTTTTCTTTCCAAGAATTAGAAAGTGGCGAACGACTCTAAAAACATAATACACAGCCATGGCTGCAGAAAGTACGCTCTCCGCATTTGCAGCCTGTTCAGGTTCAGCATCTGGAGCAACCCGCGCTATATGTTTCTCGTATCTATGCGAACGTACATCTAGAAGGTGTTCCAACCTGCCCAGAACACCGGCAGGATCAACACTCACCGGTTCGATTAAGAAGAACTCCATGAACTCTTCAACAGCTGCATTGATGTCTTCCTCAGTAACACCAAGCTCCTTAAACACTCGAAAGGCAATCTGTTTGCCCTGTTTTGAGAGGGATTCTAGCTGTACTGTAGCAGCCTCAACTTGCCGCGTCATCATGTAGGTCTGGAGTCGTTGTCCATAAAGGTAAAGCATGACAAACACGACCATGAATATGAGCTGGAATATCCACGACCACTCGGTACCAACTTGCATTTGTTTAGTTCACCAGTTATCAGAATCTATTTCGGAACGGTTTCAACAGTGAATAAAAACCTTTGCTAAAAGGCAGAAGAAATGGACGCAGTTCGGCTCTTTTCCGAAGCCTCTCGGACATCAGTACTCGAACAGACGAAACCGGCTTAACTTCCGGGGTCTGAAGGGACCGGGTGTGACCCAGTTTCTATGACCGCGTCCAACCATCATCATCAACCAATGAATATATAATGGTTTCGTAGTTCTACGAATGCATCATCACTAACAATAATAGAAAAAATGGTGGGCCGGCCGGGATTTGAACCCGGGATCACAAGGTCCCAAACCTCGCATCATACCAATCCAGTCCAGAAGGTTCACCTTCCAGAAATCTAGACCACCAGCCCAAAGGGTAGAGAAATGAATAACTGGGATACTGATAAAGGTTACCTGTCAATGTAGCAATCTATCCTAGCGCCATAAAAGTCAAAAAGGAGTAATACTTCACCTGCGTGTATGCCTCGGTAGCTCAGCGGTAGAGCGACAGAGTTCCCGGAAACCCAACTGGAAACGTTGAACCTTGTAAGCTGCTGGTCGCGGGTTCAATCCCCGCCCGAGGCTCCACACCTCTTTCTAACCGAATAGGAATATCTCTGCTTGCTAACTAGAGTTAATGTCGTCAAGAAGAAAGGTGCGGGGGCCGGGCTTCGAACCCGGGAACTCCTGCGAGACAGGATCTTAAGTCCTGCGCCTTTGACCAGGCTTGGCTATAGGGTCTCTTGGAAACCCCCGCCGCCTTGTCATGCGGTCGCTGACCCTTGGAGGGCCCCCGCATTTAGTGTTGAAACAACTTTCCCTTTAAAACTGCTTCGAGCAGCAAAAGGGATGAGAGTTATTGAGAATAAGAATTAAAAGGAACGAATTAAGGATAGGGAAACGCCGAGGTAGCTTAGCCTGGTTCGAGCGCCAGACTCATAGGGCGTTGCCCCAGGGTCAAGAAATTGAACCTGGCGCCTGAGCCATCTGGAGATCGCGGGTTCGAAACTGAACGGTTGCGTTCCGCGAGAAGCCCGCCCTCGGCACCTCTCATCATCTGAGCCTCGGTGGCATAGCTCGGTAGCGCATCGCCTTGGTAAGGCGAGGGTCGCGGGTTCGAATCCCGCCCGAGGCTCCATTTCTTTCTTTTCTTACAGCTCCTTGGTAAGTTATATTAAGCATCTAGGAGATTTGATGGAAGAAGGTAAATCCAATGGCTGTAATCGATGAGAAGCGAAGGGCCGCCGAGGCAGCGCTAGCACATGTTACTGATGGAATGACGCTGGGGGTTGGCACTGGTTCCACTGTAGAAATCTTCATAGATTTGCTTACAGAGAAGGTGGCTGCTGATGAGCTGTCGATAATAACGGTCCCTAGCTCCTTTGCGACTGGGCATCGCCTTCGTGCTGCTGGTTTTAGAGTTGAATGTTTAACAAGCATTTCGGTTTGTCCACTTGCGGTTGATGGGGCTGACGAGGTAGATGGGGAGCTTGCACTAATCAAGGGGGGAGGGGCTGCACTCCTGAGAGAGAAGATTCTCGCCGAAATCGCTCAGGAATTCATTGTTATTGTGGATCAAAGAAAACTTGTACCTAAATTGGGTGTTAAAACGCCAGTGCCTGTTGAGGTAATTCCGCCTGGGCTATCACTCTCCTTGAAACGAATTAAGGAACTTGGAGGTACACCCAAAATTAGGCAGGGGCAAAGCAAAGCGGGGCCTGTGATTACTGATAATGGTAACTTCATTGTAGATGTAATATTTCCCGAAATCAGCGATGCTGCTCAGATGGACGCTCAGCTGATATCAATTCCAGGAGTTATTGAAACAGGTCTCTTCCCGCACCAAGCTGATGTCGTCTATGTTGGCACAGACTCGGATACCAAACGTCTGACAAGATAAGCGAAATACGGAAATAGTTCTTCCTTCTAGTCAGGGACAATCATATTCAGGGCCCGTGGCCAAGTCGGATTGGTTCATTGGTATCCCGAAAAAGGCGCAGGCCTCCTAAGCCTGTAATCCCGGGTTCGAACGCGCCACACGAGTTGTGTACGCCGGATTTCCCGGCGGGCCCGCCACTCTCCCTTTTATTTAGCTGCGGTGATATCTGCTGGTGAAACTAAATAGTATGTTGCCTCGCCTTGTCGGTCCAACACGGCTAACATTAGCCTCTTCCGATTCCTTAATGCTAGTCGGCTAAGCTTCTCTAGTTCTGCTACCTTCAGTGGTGAGCCCTCCGAAATAGCGCACACAAAATACTTCGCTGTTACCTCGTTTAGTTTTGCTCCGCGTGGATAAACACGAAACCATAGTCCTTTCCCATAGCCTGTGCGGACAACATAACCCCTGCTTCTAAGGTCACTATATACAAGATATTGCGTCCACAATCTAGGGTGACGTTTGGATAGCATCTGAAGCAAAACCGAAAAATCTAGTTCCTCTCCTTTTCGGTCAAGAACCTGAATTCGCTTTCTTCGAACAAGCAAGAGCGCTTCTTCAGGCTCTAAGGCGAGTTCCTCTTCACCTTTCAAGGTGCCATAGTGTCCAGCTTCGTGAAGAACACGAGCCACTTCCCCTTTCACAACAATAATTCCTCTGGAGACCTTAGCAGTTATGGGCTCCTCGGGAAGCTGAGGGCGAGTCTCTTCTTGGTCTTCATCATCAGTAATTTCTTCAAGCGGCTGTTCTTCTGCCAAATAGTTTACACCTTCAAGGAAGCGATTGATGCTGCCAGAGATAGCAACCTTTATCACTCATTATAAAGTCTTCTCACAAAATGGAGTCCTGGCAACATCAATTAACGGCAGCGCTTAGAAATTCACCCCGAACTGTTATCATAGGCGTCGGAAATGATCTAAAGGCCGATGATGGAGTCGGTCCATACATCGTGAAGCAGCTCCAGAACAGAGTTCCTGAAAACGTGGAACTCATCAACGCCAGTACTGTACCCGAAAATTTCATCAGCCGTCTCTGCGACATGAATCCCTCTCTTGTTCTTATAGTTGACGCAGCACTAATGAACGAGCCACCCGGCACCATCCGCTTAATAGACAAGGACACCATTGGCGGTGTTGCCTTTTCTACTCACCAACTCCCCCTTACCTTCTTCATCGAATACGTCCTCAATCAAATAGAAACTACAATCCTAGTCCTTGGAATACAGCCACTCAACGTCGAATTCACACAACCAATCACACCCCCTGTACAAGAAGCCGCCGACAAGATTGTCAAAACAATAACAGAAATCAAGTGACAAACCGCAAGGAAGCTTTCGAAAACTCTTAAAAGGAATACTTCTACGAAAACTACACCTCACAAT
>JABXGV010000125.1 GCA_016550485.1 archaeon | reverse complement strand
CCGGGGTCTTGTTGGGGGTTTTTGATGAGGACTTGGTATTGTTCGACGAGGGGGTTCACAGCGGGTTCGCCAATCTCGAGGAGGGCATCGATGGCGCTGACTCGGATAGAGACCGAGTAAGATCTCAGGTCCTGGATAAGGCTGGCTATCTCCGGGGCTTGCTCTTCGTCGGCTTTGTCAGTTGGATTCATGGATAAGTGTCGTGGGAGTTGCCCGCTGCCTCTTTTTTCTTTCGGAGAGAAACTGGTGCTGACGGATGTTAAGGAGCCCGCTCTAAAGCCCCTTCTAGAGGGATTAGAAAGTATCGATGGACTTCTAAACTCGGGGTGATGGTGGTTATCTGATGTAGTAGTGGTATTTGCAGGTGAGTTCCTTGGTTTCACCGGGTTCGAGGCGGAGGGTCCAAGTGATGGTGCTGTGACCGGTGAGGGCGACAGCTCCCCGGTGTTGGGTCCAGTCGCTGTTTTGGTAGTCGGAGATGGTGATTTGCCCGTCTTGGGAGGCCTCATCGGCATTGCCGCCGAGTTCGCAGGTGATGATGAGGTCAATGGCTTCCTGTTTGTAATTTTTCACCGTCAGGGTGCCCTCCTTGGTGATGCGGGCGTACTGGGTTCTATCGAATTCGATGGCGTCGGGTTCCCGCCTGGTCTCTTTCTCGATAAAGGTTCCTCGGACATCAATTGCTACCGAGAGGGGTATCCTGACTGTCCCCCCGATTGCCGTGTAGGTCATGAGTTCCTGGGCGAGGGGGAGGTATTCCTCCATGATGAGGGCGGGACCCGTGGTCCAGGGCACATTGGTCTTGTTGACCATCTCGATCTGGTGCCAGACCTCATTCCGAGAGAGTTTTATCGGTGAGATGTGGGTCCTGCTGCCGGGTAGGGTGTCTACGTTGGATCGGCTAAGGTGAACCTGCCAGCTGTAAATGTGGCGGAATGCCTGCTCAGCGGAGACAAGGGGAATGGCGGCTCTTTCTCCCGCGCGTAGCTTGATGCTGGGTATCTTGTAGAGGAAGAGGTCTTGGGCGCCTTCGCCGCCGAGTTCATCGGGTAGAGGACCCATCGATGGATCGCCTAGCTCTGAGCCGCTGCCACGGACCTCGCCGCCGCGGGGCCGCTCTTCTAGTCGTTGTGACATGAGCACGTTTGACACCGCCAGCTGCCCCATCACCTGGGGGGCTGCCGCGGCTAGTGGGTTCTGTAAGGCGGCTACGAGGCTGAGTGGGGATATGATGTCCCGGTAGCGGAAGTTGGGGACGCCCACGACTAGGTCCATGGGGACTTCGTCGAGGTCTTCGGCTTCGTTGAGGACCTCTGCCTGCATCATGATGTGGCATTGTCCCTCGGCTTTGAGGTCGAGCCGGTATGTGGGAATCCACCGGAGCCCTGGTCCGTAGTAGATGAGGACTACTTCGACGGTCTTTCGTGCCATCACTTGGTCAAACTCGAGGACAAGCTGTTTCTCGGTTTCCTGGCGGGCTTTGCGCGTGACGGTCTGCTGCTTGGCCACGACGGTGGCGGACTTTCCCTTCTCGGGGATGGCCCAGAAAGTGCCCAGCACCATTCCCTCCGGGATGGTGTCGATGGTGGCCCTGGCTGCGGAATCTAGCTTGCCATGGGCTTTCTTCACGAACATGCAGTATCCGTCTTTGAAGACGATGACACGAGTCGTTTTGACTGAGAGCCTAGCTGGTTCAGTACTCATTCTAATATCACTCCTTGCCTGGAGGATTAGGCGTGGGGCTTTTAAAAATTGCACTGGGGCTTGATGCAATGGTGGATGACTGCCCCTGAGAGGTGGCGGAGACCGCTCTAAAAGTCCATCCCAGAGGGGCTAGAGGGCATCACCCAGAAAGGGCGATGAGCGTCATCAAGCTGGTGGCGGTTTCTACAACGGTGCTCAGCGCCACTTAACCCTGCCTTCCTCCACAAGCCTCGTGATGGCCTTTGGTACTTTGTCTGATTTTTGGAGGCGTGATTGGGCGTACAGCTTGACCGTTTTACTTGTGACGATTCGGTCAAGTCCAAGACAGGAGTAGAGGGGAGAAATATCGAGTTCCTTCAGCGGGTTCCCCTGGAAGGAGAGATACTCGAGGCGAGTCAAGCTTTCAAGCGGGGTGAGGTTCAACGCCTCCAATTGGTTTCCAGCGATGTAGAGGTCGCGGAGCTGGGTGCAAGATTTCAGGGGGCGAAGATCCAACGCGGACAGCTGGTTGTCGTGGAGGCCAAGGCTCACGAGCTTGGTGCAGTGCTGGAGGGGCCCTAAATCCACCGTGGTTAGTTGGTTGGCGGAGACCCAGACGCTTTGGAGGTTTGGGCAGTGTTGGAGGGGGCTCAGGTCGATGGTCGTCAACCGGTTGCCATGCAGCCAGAGGGTTCGGAACTCCCGGCAGTGCCGGAGGAGGCTAAGGTCAATGCTTGACAGTGTGTTCCCTTGAAGCCAGAGGTATTGGAAGTGAGGGGTATAGGGTAGGAAGCTGAGGTCGATGGATTCCAACTGGTTCGAGTAGAGCCCTAGAGTTTGAAGGCGAGTGCACTGCTGCAAAGGAGCAAGATCGATGGTCATAATCTGCCGCAATGATAAGTCGATGCGGGTCGTGGAGGTGACGTGTTTACTCCGCTTCTGCTTGCCGCCTACCACCTGAAAGGTGAGAGTAATAGTACTCATGTTCGTAGCCCTCTATGTTGAAGAGCATGGGCTGGGAATTAAACTTTCGTCAAGACTACCTCCCTGAATTCCGAGTAGCTAGAAGCAACACGAGAAGGCTATAAGACCATTTCTAGGCGCCGTACCGTCGTGCCAAGCGCTTCTTCGAAGGACTGCTAAGAAAGTAGATACCGAAGGATATTTTAGCACTTGGTGTAGAGGAGTCCTATCCAGTTGGTAGAGGTGATTGTGTGAAGTGTAAATACCACAAGTCAAGTGAAGCTGTTGGCACATGCCGCAAATGCGGAGCCAGTTATTGTGAGCTATGTTTGATCAATCTGGGCCCTATCCGCGTATGCAAACAATGCTATGGCATTGATCCAGAAGCTCGAGGGACGATAACCCAGATCCGGGGACCTGTTCAATCGGTCGTAATGGGACCGGAGCAGATGATGCTAGTGGTGACTGATTCATCGATGATTGAATGCCCCAGGTGCGGCAGTAAGGATGTAAAGGGAATCCCTCAACCCTATACTGGCGTGCAGAGCGGCCTTGTCGAGTTCATCTGCCACGCGTGCAACAAGCCTTTCGTTTGGTTTATGGGTGTGACGTTACCCGAATTTCCGTGAAACCAGCTGCCCACACCATGAAGAGCATTTTTATCGATTAATCACGAACACCAAGCTCAACAGAGCTTGTTGGTGTCGTCTATGAAATCGCTGATTGTCTATGGGACACGGTATGGTGCAACAGCGGGAACCTCCGAAGAAATTGCTAAGGTGCTTCGTAAGGAAGGTTTCAGTGTCCGGGTCGTTGATGCCAAGGAGGAGAAGGTGGAGGATATCTCCGAGTACGACCTAATCATTGTGGCGAGTGGCATCCGGATGGGTAGGTGGACCAAGGAGCCAGAGCGCTTCCTGAAGAAATTCCAAGAAGAACTGGCGAGGAAGAAGGTTGCCATTTTTGTCTCGTCCCTACAAGGAATACTTGAGTCTGATAACCCACAGGCAATAGAGGAGGCAAGGCGGAAATACTTGCAAGAGAAGGCGGACAAGTACGCGCTCCGCCCCATTGCTATGACCCTCTTCGGTGGCGTCTTCCCCATCGACCATCTGGGCTGGATGCTCCGGAAGACACTGGCAGGGGAATCGGCTAAATTTGAGGCAGCT
>JABXGV010000124.1 GCA_016550485.1 archaeon | reverse complement strand
TGCGGAATTGTCAAAGTGATAGACTCGCATCCGGACACACCTACGAAGAACGACGGTGCATTTGACGTGGGGTCAGGTGAAGTGGATTATTACATGTCATCTGAAGACAAGTTTACGATAATCATCGAAGAAGCTGTAGGCAACTCCTATAATGTTACAGTGCTCCGAGCGTACATGGAGTTCCTAAATTTGGAAGACGGAGCAGCTATTCTCACAGCAGATTATAACTTGAGATGGAACGGGTCCGCCATAGACCCTGGAATAAATCGCTTTGAGCTTCACATCGATGGAGCTCTAGCATACAACGGAACTGGTACGAACTCTAGCTGGACAGACATGGCTGCTGGATTACACACTGCTGCGTTGACAATGGTCCTAAATGGCTCAGGAAGGAAACTAACTCTCGAACATAGCTTTATTGTTGATCTTGTGCCACCAACAGTTAACGATGTTCAGCACTACCCAGAACTTCCAGCCTTTGGAGATGGCGTAGAAGTCCGGTTGAACGCCACAGATGATACGTGGGTCGTTAACGCAACGGTCTACTATCGCCGAGCCACAGAAACCAGGTGGATTGCACTTTTCATGAACCAGACCTATAGTGGTGAATGGCGCGTCACCCTAGGCGCTTTCCTATTTGGCGTGAATATCCAGTATTATGTGTCCATCACAGATGCAGGCGGTCGCCTTACAATAGATGACAATAATGGTGAATACTACTCCTTCACGGTCGAGGGTATTGGCATAGTTATCTTCCTTATCATTGGATGCGCCATCCTTCTCGCCATTATCGTTGCTGTTTGTACACATCTCCAGAAACGTGGAAGACGTACATCACGAGTACAACCTGTCCCGCCCCCGACAATCGGACCAGTTACAGGACCCGCTTATGACACAGATACCTACCCGAAGGTTGTAGACTCTACTACGTTTTGCCACGTCTGTGGCTTTCCATTGACGCCGGGAGCTCAGTACTGCGGGAAGTGTGGGAGACCTGCCCCTAGCTAGAAGAGTAGCATCAATCGTAGAAAATTATTAGCCCCCCTCTGCTAGTCTCGTTTAGCTATTGGATGAGTGGGATGACAGCAGGAGCGTAGCGCCCAAGATCTTCTATTGTTTCGATCATGGGTGCTAGAAGACCAAGCTTTCCCGCAGTAGTACTGATGTCAGTTTTGATTCCGCTTTTTTGAATTGCCGTAATAGCGTCACCACCACACTCGTAGATTTTCAGCCCGCTATTGTGTTTTCGGGCGAGGGTCATGAAATCCTTGAAGTAACCTCCAAAGGTTTCGAACCGGCGGATATTGAAAGGGCAACCGTTCACGATAAGAAGCTGAGCATCCGATAGGAGGTTAGCGAAGTATTCTACGGTTTGGGGGCCAATGCTCTGTACTTCATACTGAAGTGAAAGCTTTGGAGTGAGAGTATGTGTTCTTAGTTCCTCTGGGGTTTGTTCGATGACATCACGGGCTAGATGAATACGGTCAGGGTCGAATAGCTTCTTGAATTGCTTCAGCTGGTCTTTGGCGATGTCCTTGAAGAAGAGATCTTCTGTAAGACCAAAGGTCAGGTTAGGGTTCCGGCTTTTGAGCAGAACGAGGCTGAGGATGGAGCCTGCTATGAAGATGATGTTGTCTCGCCGCATGTAGAGGGAAAGAACGTCGATGTAGTCAGTGACTTTCCCGCCAAAAAGGGCTACCACTACCTTCTTGCTTCTTGCTATTTGTTCGTTGATTTCAGCGTATTTTCGCATCTCCTCAGCAAAGGCGTGCGAGGGAAATACCGGGACGCCACGCCGTTTTAGAAAAGCGGGCAGGGCTTGCATAGATGTATCCTTGTGACCGCTCCCTCTATGGGCTGTTGGAAAAGCATCTTGTATGTAACAGACTCTGTGCCCCGCCTCACGGAGTTTCTCCACGAGCCGCACTGGTGGAGTGTCAAAGAGGTTGCGTGGAACCTGGAGTTCCCAAGGAGCAAACCGCAGGTTGTTACTAAGAACATTCCGTCCATGCGTAAGGTAACCGAACTGTGTGAGCCCCCAACAGGTTTCACTAAAAACATACTCCCATTCAAGAAATTCTTCTGGGAACCTTTCCCGTAGGAGCTTATTCATGACTTTTGAGTGTTCAAGAAGTGGGTAAAAATCAGCTTTACCTATGCGAGATTGATGGCTGGCATCACTAATGCCTGCAGCACCAGCTTTGCGTAATTCCACGGTTGTTTGAAGTGCTTCAAGGATGCGGCGATCATTAAGAATAGTGCCGCTGTTCGACATGACAGAATTAATATCAGTTCTTTTCAAAACAATAGGGCTGCCCGCCATATATTCATGACCGGCCTTGGATGCTTCTTCGAGGGAGGCGAGAAACTGATGCATAGAATCCACCCTTTCAACTGTGCGGAGGCAGGGTACTTTTATTCTTTTGCGTCATTGCGATATCAACTGAACTTTCAACCTACAGCGAGGGGTTCCCTTGATGAGGGGGCGCTTTGGAAGTGGCGGAGTAGTAAAACACCAATAAGTATCGTAATGATTCCTAGCGGACAAAGGTAGGAAAAGGGAAATAGCAGCAAGCCCCCTATTGGCTGGATGAGCGTATCACCAAAAACAAAGGCAGCAACAATAATGGGTACAACTGTGGAGAGAGAATTGTTTAGGGGAAGTGCCACCGATGCTCGACGGCGGGAATATGCGCATTGTAGTAAGAAAAAGGCTACTACCGAGCTTCCTACATAGAGCCAGAAAGAAAG
>JABXGV010000123.1 GCA_016550485.1 archaeon | reverse complement strand
TGAACTGCGCAAGGAGGGGTTGACGCAAGAACATGCATCAATAGTGAGTGTCTCAGATACTCTTGAATCAGCAAAAGCAACAGACATCGACCGAATGATAATCATACTTCTTCACAGGACACTATACGATTCGGGCGTCTATGATAAAACCACATTTGAACAACTTATCCACATTTCAGAGAGATATCAGCGAGCCTCGTTGCTAGCTTATCGGATTGCGAAAGCAAAAGACGTATTGATGGCAGTAATTAAAGCAGAAAAACCTGCGCAGCAAGTTGTTGCTCTTCGAAAGACAGGTTCCTCATGGACACAAATCTCAAAGATCCTTGAAGAGCGAACAGATGTACTGGCACAGAAAATTCTCACAGCCCGCCGTGCGGCGGACAGCTTGGCAGTTTTAGATTTGAGCGAAAAACACCTGATGGACCGTATTAAGCAAACAATGACCACTGCGAAGCTTCGCCAATCCCAGCTTACACAGATTACTGCTTTGATGAATATCGCCGTTGAACTACGAGATGTCACTCTTGTAGCAAGTCTTGCTGAAAGAGCCAGTTTAATATGGTTTGAGCTAGCACAGGGGAAAACTGGCAACAAACTGAAGGACCATCTGCTGCGAAGTATAAGGTTTGCACGCACAGCTACGCTCTACAATCGGATGCTAGACAATTCTGATCATTCCGCAAAGTTGTTTGAGCACCTAGTCCATCTAGTCTC
This sequence comes from archaeon, assembly GCA_016550485.1. Taxonomy (GTDB): domain Archaea; phylum Asgardarchaeota; class Hermodarchaeia; order Hermodarchaeales; family Hermodarchaeaceae; genus YT-063. Next base: position 9,742 of record JABXGV010000123.1, on the reverse strand, counting down.
TGAGTTTCCCACAGATGACACGAACGCTCTGTTTGAAGTAGCAATGGGTGTGATGAACACCTTTGAACGAACAGTTCCTCTACTCAATCGACAAGCTGATGAAAAACGGATTCTTATCTTTACAAAGCGTATACAACGAGTTGTTGCTATTCTCAACAAGCAGTTTACCGATAAAGATAATCAGCTTCGCCTTATGCAGCTCTACAGTAGTTTCCTCCGTGCAGCTCAAGAACAAATGGAGCAGATAGGAGCATCTCAAGCTGCTTACCAAGAACTACGACGCGAAATTGTTAGAACTCTTCTAGCTATTGCAGATGCTACTGAAAAACCGAAACAGGAATCCTTACTTGATCAAGCTGCAAAGTACGCTAACAAGATATTGGATTCCTTTGACTCTAAGGCAAAGGTAAATTCTCAAGATTTAGAAATAGTTTCAGCAGTTGCTGCAAGATTGGCTCAAAGACCAAGAGAGAAACTAAAAGAGGAGGGGCAGCAGCTGATGGCACGCAGCCACAAACTGAATGAACAAATCTACTCTCAAACGCGAGACCCAGCTGTGAGAGGACAAATGGCCCTTCAACTTCTATTAGCAGAAGTATCCCCAGATGCTTTTGGTGTTCTCTCTCCACCCTCTTCGTCAGACAAGTTAGAGAAACTTGAGGAATATGCAACTACAGCGCTGCTAGAGAATGTCAAATCAAAGCACAGGCTCAATGCCTTAAAGGCGGGTGCTGTATTAGTTGGTCTTTTACTCAAACTGTCACAAAATGTGAAAGAGGATAAGCAACGCCTGCGTTTGAAGCATGATGCAAGAGACTTCGCTAGCAAAACACTTGCCTTCATGCCACCAGCAGAAGAAATCACTGGAGAGGCTTACCCATACGCGCTTCTTCTCCTACGAAGCCTTAGCGATCTAGTCCATGGTGAACAGCTTAGTGTTGATTCCGAATGGGAGACACTACTACAGAAATGTGAGCATTTTGCAATAACCTTGGCTGCTGCTTCATCAAAGCGGCAGGATACTGATAATCAACTACTCGCATTTAGTGCTGCAGCTACTGCAACTGCTTCATTAGCTTCCTTACATCCGATTGGACCTGAACGTACTCGCCTGTTTATTCGCGCTACAAAGCAGATTGAAAAAGCCCTCAACGCAGCCGCCAATACAGATAGGCCTGAAAGTGTAGAAGCAATCATAGCACAATACGACAAGATTATGCGTTTCCGTCTTTCAGCAATTCTTGATATTCAAAAGCAAATGGCCTTCTTCGACGAATGGCAGAGAACGTTTAGCCAGGCTTCAGAGCTTCTTTACCAGTCAGGCTCGAAGGACGTAGCAGGTCTAGTGAAAGCATCTTGCATTCTTAATGCTGAAATCCCTCTCGAGTTCTTAAGACTAAGTAAGGGGTCTCAGGACCTCGAAACTGCTAAAAGGAAAATCACATCACATCTTCAAAAGGTCATACAACTTGGTAGCAAACAACAAAAAGAGCTAGCCAGTATATTAGAGCGACGTTGGGCATTTCAACTGGGAGCAGACGCAATTCTAGTGTCAGGTTTTAGAATAGAAGCTACAAAAATAGGCTTCACGCTTGCAGACGAAAAGTTCCGTACAAGCCTAAAAATCAATGAAACCGTCGCAGTAACTAGTGAACAGTCTCCTTCCACTGATAGTTATCTCTACCTCCGCCCCACTTCTCGACCAGACTCTCCCATTTGGTATGAATTAGACCCAGCTCTCTATTCGGCATTTGGGAAATCTGGAATTTTCCGCTGGCTCACAATTGAAGAAGCAGCAGAAACTAGTGCAACTATTAGAGTAGAGCTGGTTACCCAACAATCTAGAACAATCACCTATTCGATAGAAGTGCTTGTCACAGAGGCCCCCATCCAAGAGAAAGAAGGAGCAACGATGAGATTCTCTGATGGTGAACTCCGAGTTCTACATGCACCTAAAACAACCGAATACCGCCAACAACACGGAAAAGTCATCCTTGAATTAAAAACAAAACCTGAAATACCTCTATCCCTGAAGCTGCACCTCGAACTCTCATAGATATCAGAATTACAAGAAAGCCGGAAGTCCCCATAGCAACCAATAGACACTACCTGTGACCAATATAGCGATTATCGCCCCGCCAATGAGTTGGGCTACTGTGTGAAGAGCCTGACACCACCGTGCCCACCCTACAATACACGCAAGAAGAAAGAAAGGCACTGCAATCAACCCATAAACCCAGACAAGTGCCGTTATGGGTCCTGCAACTCCAGCGGTATGCGCGGATACTTTCCAGAAAAGGCTTGTGAGAGCGACAGCTGAAGTTACTCCGACATAAGCAGCAGCTAGGAGAGCAATACAGTAATTCTGAAAAAACCAAGCAAGAAGAGCACCAAGACCATAAACAATAATCGCAGCGAGATAGAGTAGAGGACGATCCCCCCGATTCTTAACGTCAAAGGTCATTTTATTTCGAGCAACCATTATTGACAAGGGTAGAACAGGACCCACTACAACAAAGATTAACCCTAAGAGAAAGGCTTGCCAGCTCACCAACAGACCCAATCCAATGGGCGAATAAAACGCGAAAACAATAACTGCGCCCAATGCTATCACTGGTGGCGACAATAACATTGAAAGAAGACGAGCAAGCTTGTTCAAAGATGCACTCTCTTGCTTAACCAAAATCTTAGCCCCAGAATAAGCACAATACATCTTTTCTTAACTGAACCGCTTGTGATAAAGACCTTCTCTAAAGGCGCTCTAGGTGTGATTTATAGGACTCGATGATGTCTACAGCTGCGCTTGCACCTAAGCGGGTTGCACCTGCTTCTATTAGTTGAAGAGCTGTTTCAAAGGTGCGAATGCCTCCTGAGGCTTTGACACCCATTGATTCACCGACCACCTCTCGCATCAATTGAATGTCCTCTACTGTTGCACCACCAGGACCGAATCCTGTCGATGTTTTAACAAAGTGAGCACCACTCTCCTTTGCTAATTTACAGGCATGCCGCTTCTCTGTACTCGTTAGAAGTCCAGTTTCTAAAATTACCTTGACGAGATAACCATCAACCGCATCTACAACTGCTTCAATGTCTTCACGAACTACACCATATTGCTGATTTCGCAGCGCCCCAATATTCATAACCATATCCAATTCCTCTGCACCATGCCGCACAGCCTCTTGTGCTTCAAATGCTTTTACTTCTGGAAAGGTTGCCCCTAAAGGAAAACCAATCACGGTACACACTTTGACAGATGAGCCCTTCAATTCGTCGGCTGCGATTTCGACGTATATGGGATTTACACAAACTGCGGCAAATTGATAGGTATCTGCACTCATGCAGAGCCTTCTGATATCCTGTGGTGTAGCTTCTGGTCTAAGAAGAGTATAATCAACACACCGCGCAAGTTCGTCAACAGTTATTTTCATTTTCGTTTGTAACTCCTTTCAATGGATAAGAAACACCTTACTTTCTGCTAGTATGTTCCTGATATAAGTCCAGTTAGGTTTCGATTTAAGTTTTGAACATTGGATGATGCTTCGCCTTGCCGGATGTATACTACCTGAAAGCTTTTCTTGTTCATAGTAGAAAGCGAAGTGATTGACAATGGATTCCAAACGAATCGAATTATTACGCAAGCTAGTTGATGCCTTCGGGCCATCAGGCTTCGAGCGAGAAGTCACAGCTATTGTGGCAAAAACGATGCGCCCAATAGCAGATGAGATTACCGTGGACAAATTGGGTAGTGTTCAATTTGCTCGGAAGGGCACCTCAGAACGACCGAAAATTCTCATCGCAGGACATGTCGACGAGGTGGGCTTCATTGTTTCAGGGATTACCGAGAAGGGCTTTATCAAATTCAACACCCTCGGAGGCTGGTTCAGTCAAGTACTCCTTGGTCAGAAAGTGATAATCCGCACACGGAAAGGCGACAAGCTCTTCGGAGTTATCGCTGCAAAACCCCCGCATCTTCTAAAACCCGAAGCGAGAACCAAGGTAGTCCAGCGGGAGGATATGTTCATCGATGTTGGAGCATCCTCAAAGGAGGAAGTAACGGCTATGGGAATTCAAATCGGTGACCCCATGGTTCCAGATTCGTCTTTTCAGTTAATTCGGGACGGCAAACTAGCCGCTGCTAAGGCATTTGATGACCGACTTGGTGCAGTGGTGGCAATGGAGGTCGTACGACATCTAAAAGAAAAGGACATCAAACACCCGAACACAGTGATTGGAGCCGCAACTGTACAAGAAGAGGTAGGTCTTCGAGGCGCTCGGACAACGGCACATATGACGGAACCCGATGTTGGGTTTGCCTTGGAGGTAGACATTGCAGGGGATGTGCCCGGTATCAAACCTGAAGAAGCACCTTCAAAGCTTGGCGGAGGACCTAGCCTTCTGACTTTGGATCGTTCTATGATTCCCAACCAGCCACTGCTCGAGTTTGTCATGGCAACAGCAGAAAAAGAGAAAATCCCATACCAGTTGAGTCAGGTTGCTGGCGGAGGCACCGACGCGGGCGTCATTCACCTAGACCGATCGGGGTGCCCGAGCCTAGGTATTAGTGTTCCAACCAGACACATTCACTCCCATGTAGGAATTCTGAATCTCCGCGACATTGACAATGCCATCAAGCTGTTAGTAGCTGTTGTTAAAGGATTGGATGACACTACCGTCAAAGGGTTCACTAAACTCTGAGACTAGCGAACGCTAAATCCAGCGTTCAATGAAAGGAGAACACCTGTGATTAAACTAGTTGTATTCGATTTAGATGGTACCCTAGTCACTGCAGAAATCAATTTTCTAGCTATGCGACATGCTATCCGTGACCTCTTTCTTAATCAGGGGTTTCCCGTTGAAGTTTTGCCAATGAATAGCACACAAGACCTTCTTCGCAGTGCCTTTGTTTATGCTCAGGATCAAGGGATGCCAATAATTGAGCTTAGTCGATTGAGGGATAAGGCATACGAGGTTGCGATGAGGGAAGAGTGGAAGGGAGCTAGAAAAGCACAACTCGTTCCTGGAACTATTGAAACCCTGAGCGAACTCGAGCGCAGACATGTAGATGTAGCGGTGTTAACGAATGATAACTTTCGATGTACAGAGTTTCTAATTTCAAAGTTTGGGCTTCAACGATACATAGGTTTGGTGATTAGCCGCGACCAGACACCACACATGAAACCAGCAACCGATGGATTAGAAATAATTCTGCAGCACTTCAGAGTCACACCTGCAGAAGCAATTTTCGTTGGCGATTCGACAATTGATGTGTTAACAGCCATTAAGCTTGGCATGAAATGTATTGGCCGTATCTCAAAAGTACGAACAGCGGAGGAACTTCTAGCAGAGGGTGCTATCGCTGTAATCCCCTCACTAACAGAGCTAATTCCTTACTTGGATGCAAAGCACCTCTTACCGCCCCCACTCTGAGAAAAATGTACAGACTCCTTATAAACGACCAAAAGCATTCTTAAAGAAAAAACAGTGTGTTACAACAAGGTCGCGAAGCGAGGCGCGTGGTATTTAGTGTCCGAAAGTTTTGATCTTGAGCAAATACTAGCTAACGGAGAAACACGAAATACGGAATTTAAACGCATATTAACTAAGCGTGATGCCACAGGTGACCGCCGGACGAAATTAATTGCTCAACTTAAGCTAATCTCTAGTGAGGGAGAAGGGCGTTTCGTAATAGGAATCGAGGACATACACGGAAAGCAGTGGGAGGTATATGGTCTTACTGACGAAGAGGTGAAACTGAGCGAGCAAGTGCTCCGCAGTCTCTGCGAAGAAGCAGGGCTAGACATACTTGAGCAAACCTTTCATAAAACGCCTCAAGGTCTTGTCGTTAGCTATACAGTCGCCCGAATAATTGCATACCAAGTGCCAGAAACCCTAGCCATTAACATGATGGGACGAGTGAATTCGGGAAAAACCACCCTTACAGGAGTCCTTATTCAGTGTCAATTAGATAATGGAAGTGGGGCAGCACGGGCACCTCTACTCAAATATCCGCAAGAAGTACGTCGGGGACAAACTGCTGATCTCCATGTGACTTTTGCTGCAATCGATGACACAGGTCAATTCATTCCAATGCAAGCTCCGCTTGATAGAGCGAGACGTGGAAGAATTTTCGACCAAGCTAGTCGTATTCTAACCATTTTCGACGCACCAGGACATAGGGAATATGCACGTACAATGATTAGAAGCGTTTTAGGAGCATCGGCACAATATGGGATGGTTCTAGTCCCTTGTCTCGACGAGTACAAACTTGTTGTTGCTGAAGAACAGCGAAGTGGCATTCTCCGACTTGATGACATTACAAGGGAACATCTGTTATTAGTTTCAACTCAACAGCTGCCCTTTCTAGTAATCATAACCAAGGTTGATGTGTGTAACAATGAAATGCTTAGCAAGGTGCGAGACTTGGTTTTCGCAACACTCAAGGAAATCGGCCACATTCCTCTTCGCGTCACTACAAAGGACGATATACCTATTATCAGCCGAGAAATAGCCCACCGAGTTGTTGTGCCTATTTTTGAAGCAAGTTGTGTGACTGGTGCAGGTTTCGACTTACTTCGCCAGACCCTCGCTGCACTACCTACTCGCATCCCTGATGAACGCATTGAAAAACCCGCTCTTGCGTACATTGATAAGGTTTATCGAGGGATTCACGGCACAACAGTTGTCGTTACAGGAACGGTTCAAGAGGGGATATTCAAACCAGGGCAGAAGGTGCTCTGTGGACCTGACAAAGATGGTAGATTTATGAAAGGGCGTATTGGGTCCATTGAAGTATTTCAGAAAAGAGTAGAACGGGTCAAGGCAGGAGATGTCTTTGGTTTTGACATCAAACGTATGAGGCCTGAGAAGGTGCGTAGAGGTCAGATTGTCTGTGATGAAGATGCGGATGTAAAATCCTGCAAGACTTTTGATGCAACTATAATTGTGACCAGACACCCTACCCGAATACGAAAAGGTTACGAACCTGTCTTCCACAGTCATACTGTTCAACAACCCGTTATCTTTGAGAAAATTTTCGAGAAGGAGTATCTTGTTGTTGGTGATGTTGCCCGAGTCAGGATGACTCTCAAAAAAGGGCCAGAAGCACTGCAGATTGGTGATCGTATAGTAACCCGAGAAGCAAATACGCGCACCATCGGAAGTATCGTTGAATTAATCCGATAGCTATAGTTCATCAAGCGCCCTTGCGAGTTGTGTTACTTTCCAGTGAAGCTCGTCTAAAGAACACACAGTAGCTAAAGACGACTTATCGTGAACTAAAAAATATCGTTGAGCCACTCCTTGGAGTGTTTCAGCTGGAACATCAGGAAGCGACGCACGAAGCACAACCAAGCCATATTCTCCGCTTCCAGCAATTCGTGGTAAGAGACGAGTAGTGAGAAGACCCTTTGAATTAATTTTAGTTCTGTATTGACGGCGTAAGGCCCTTTTTGTAGTTAGACCAATTCTTCCTAATTCAGTCCGAACGATTGAATCAACTTTAGCAGGTAACATGATAGAGAAATAGAATGTTAGACCAACAACTAAGGCAAGCGCACAAGCTGTTGCTAGAGCAGCTGGCCAGACAAAGGGGTGCTGAATAGCGAGAAACAACCACTCAAGCGGTGGAACGGTGAGTGAAGGCGCATAGGGAGGACCGAGTTGGGGTAAAAGAAGAAGGTTTATACAAAGAATGTAGGCACAAAGCGCACTAACTACCCAAAGAATAGAGAGGAACACCCACTCTACTAGGTACTGCTCCCGCATCATACCTGTCAGTATTTTATTATCTTTATCCGCCAAATGATGTTCCATCCTCTAAGGCTTTCATATATAATTCTCGCGTCTTAGCTCCATGAGCTTCAATCAGACTCAATAGATGGGAGATAAGGGGGTGGAGATGGTTGCAGCGGATTGAATGGAGGCGAGGGGTCAATCTATCCACAAGGATTAGTTCATCTTTCTCAAGTCGCTCTAATGGTCCACGGTATAGAGACTTGGCTTTTCCTGAATATCCTGTTAGGGTGATGATTTGCTTTCCAGAGGCAGCCCTTGGGTAGATATGAGCCAGGGAAATCAGGATTCGCCGCTGGATTTCGCTAAGAGAAAGGAGCGACATCAATAGATCATAGGACATTCTGGATGGTTTTTCTGCCAAGCCTATCCAACCGTAAATATTAGCTCAGTTTGTGTTCATCTTGCACATGTATTTGGGTCACATCTAAGATTGTTTCCTCTTCTTTACCCTTTTCATTAAGGAAGCATTCGCAAGATGATAGGCTATCAATTACCCTTTTTGTTAGGGAGGCTACCACAAGTTTGTAGGAAATAACTTCCTGTTTGGAGTTTGTATTGTAGTTAACAAGTTACATATTTTGGCGTTTTTTGATATTTGTGAGAAAACCTTGACTAAAGAGTACGTATTCATGCCGATAAATATATATTTAAGTAAGAAGAGATATACTTCTATCGTGACCAGCGGGACGGTTGATTCGAATGATGATTGAAGGATTAAAAGTCGATAAAGTGCTTAGACATCGAACACGTCGAATGATTCTACAGACACTAAATGGTCAGCGTACATTTCTACGCGATATCGCACGAGCTTTGGATATCCCCCCAAGTACAGCTGCTTACCATCTGAAGCGACTGTTATCAGCTGGGCTTGTTGAGCAACGACGAGGAGTATACCATTCGTTCTATTATTTGACTGAGACTGGTGAACGTATCGCTCGAGATTTTTAATCTCCAGCTTCAAAGGAATAGATTGTTCGCAGGGCACCAGAATCAGATGATAATGGATTGAAGATCGTTAGGTTTCTAGGTCTTTGCCTTTTGGTGTTGTAGTCCACGCAGGGCGACCTCTAAGTTCAATTTTGTTGAGATAACCCTGCTCTTCAAGCTCTTCTAGGAGGGAGAGGACATCAGCTTCATGCAAAGGCGTCTTACCGATTGGAACTCGTGTAGCATTAACACCTTGAAGAATATCGAAGAGCGTTTGCCATCCTTGTTGACACACAAAGAGGATTGCAAGGTGATCAGCTCCTATCACTGGACCCTGAGGCACTTCTGCCGGTGAACTTCGTTCATCCAAAGGACTATGTGGCTCTTCTAATTCTTGACGTTTAGCCTTTAAACGCCGACCTGGATCTTGGAAATTCACATTTTCCTCCAGCATTCTTCGACTTGTCATCAAATCACCAACTCGATAAGGTCTCCAACCTAATTAGTTAGAAATAAGACTGATTATCTTATTCACAAGAAGCAATTCTTCATAAGTGCCTAACTAGCTCGAATCCCATTATGAAATGGAGCTTGGTTAGTAAAAAAAGGTTTCTTCCTCATTTGAACTTGGCTAGAATACCTTGACTTCCTTTGCGAGGGCTTCAGAAGCGAGCCCACGACGGAAACGTACTCGTAATGTGCCGCTGCAGCCATGAACACCGACAATTTGACCCTTTATTATTGTATTTTCATTAAATCTGAGAACTACCATTCTTCCAATGTGTGCTGCTGCTTGAGTACTGCTTGTAATACCGTTTAATCGGATTAGCCCATATCGAGCCCGTTGTCTGCACGTTCCACGCTGGTAATTCATTAAAACGCCAATGAGAGGTTCTGTAAGTTTTGTTCTGGCTTTAGGCTTGGCTTTAGGCTTGGCTTTAGGCTTGGCTTTAGGCTTGGCTTTAGGCTTGGCTTTAGGCTTGGCTTTAGGCTTGGCTTTAGGCTTGGCTTTAGGCTT
>JABXGV010000122.1 GCA_016550485.1 archaeon | reverse complement strand
TTGGTTCTTTGGTAATATTTCATCTCTGTTCCGCTTTAGGCCTTGTGTAGATTGTAACGAGTTTGCAGGTTTCTGCGCGGAAGCATTCGCTGCATGCTTGATCAGATTGCGTTAGACGAGCGGGGAGGAGAATCACTTCAAAGCCAAGAGCTTCATAATTCTCTTTGCACTCAGCCGCACGATGTTCTTCGATGGTAAAACGTCGTTCCCATCCTTGGCGTTCTAGTTCTTCTGGACTAACTGTAGCTGTCATATAGTGCATCACCATTGAGCGGATTCTTGAAAGAGCGCTAGAAGAGGTCGTCTAGTTCATCTTCGCCCGGCATTTTTCCGTGCTCTTGGAGGTATTGCTGGAGTAGCTCTGTTTCCCTTTGAGTATACATTGGGTCCTCCTCGAATTTGAAAAACTTTGCCTTAGGTGTGGATAGTAGCTGTTGCTGAAGAGCTTCCCGGAGATTCTCTGTACCCTTTATTTTGAGCACAGTCTTTTCTTCATCGGCAAGGATGAAGACTCCAGGGTTTGTGGGAACCTGAGTAATATGGCCTGCTTCAAAGTCTAACCATTCTTCCGGAGGCAATGTCACAGAGCTGATTAGGAGCCGCAAGTCACACTGTAGACAACGACGAGCTTGATCTGCAGCAAGCTTCTCCGGTAAGGTCAATTCTACCTCCTCGAAGGATGTACGTCGTTGATCAGCAGGGAGCAGCGGTAATGGTGCCCTGCTCCAACCTGCAAAGCCCTTGTCACGCCCCAGCCGGTGAATAGCTGGGGGTTTTTCTCCTCCGAACTCTTCGCTAATGACGCCGGTGCCACCAAGGAACTTGTCAATGCTGGAAGCAGCTAGCCAGCCTGCTGCAAGAGCTTCCACTACCGAAGAGGGACCGTCCACTGCATCCCCCGCAGCAAATACACCGGGTATCTTTGTTTCTAGAGTTTTCTTCTCGACGACAATAGTGCCCGCCTTTGACTGTTCCAGACCCGTGCCTTTACCTATCTTCGTCAAATCTACGGATTGTCCGATTGCGAGGATAACCATATCAGCAGCAAGTGTTTTGGTTTGCCCTTCATCAAAGCTGGGGTTAAATTTACCCTCTTCGTCAAATACACAGGTACAGCACACTAACTCAACGCCGCTAACATGCCCGTTTTTCCCGAGGATGCGTTTCGGACCCCAAGTCGGGTACAGTTCCACGCCTTCGTCTTTCGCTTCTTGAATTTCCCAATCGTGAGCAGGCATCTCATCGCCGGGTTCGAGGCAAACGAGCATTACCTTCTCGGCGCCGAGCCTGAGTGAAGTACGAGCAACATCGACAGCCACACTTCCCCCGCCAACCACTACAACCTGCCGCCCGATGTCTGGAGGTTGATCCATGTTGACACGCCTAAGGAATTCCAGTCCCCAGAGAACTCCTTGCAGATTATCGCCTGCTATCACGATTTTCCGGCTCTGTTGCGCGCCGATGGCTACTAGTACCGCGTCATGGTTCTGTTGGAGATCAGGGATGGTGAGGTTCTCCCCGATCATTGTGTTTGTCTGGAAGTCTATGCCGAGGTAATTCAGTATCTCAAGGTCTTTGTCTAGTACCTCGCGTGGAAGGCGGTAGCGTGGAATACCATAGCGTAGCATCCCACCAGGCTCCGGTAGCGCTTCAAATACTGTGACGCGGTGACCAAGAATCGTCAAATAATAGGCTGCTGTAAGACCTGTGGGTCCTGAGCCTACAATAGCAACATGTTTGTTTGTCCGAGTCCTGACAGTGACCCTTGGTGTCCAATCCTCCGTTTTTGTATGTTCGATGGCTACGCGTTTGAGTCCCAGGATGCAGATGGCCCCATTGAGATCGGTGCGTCGACAGTGCTCTTCGCAGGGGTGATGGCACACATGGGCAAGCACGTTAGGGAACATTGTTCTTTCGCGGATTACCGAACTAGCTGTAGTGTAGTCCCCAGCAGCCACAAGCCGGATATATCGAGGAATATCGATTTCCACCGGGCAATCATGGATGCAGGGCAGCAGAGCGTCCTCCCGATTTGTCCACACCGTCTCCTTATCCAGTAACGCACCTGTGGGGCATACCTCGATGCACGCCCCACAGAATTTACATCCCGAATCACTAAGGAGCTTGGCGGTCGGTCCCACGACAAAGGTTTCGCCATCAAATGCAAATCCCAGCGCGTCAATCCCACGGAGATCCCTACATGCACGTACGCATCTGGTGCACTCGATGCAGAGGTTGTAATCACGGACGAACAGTGGCTCCTCGTCAACCACAGGAAGTTTCTGCGGGATGTAGCGGGGTGTATCGTCCTTGATGCCGATGTAGTCGGCGACTTGTTGGAGTTCACAGCGTCCGAATTTTTCGCAGCACCGTTCCTCAACAGGAACATTTAGTGAGCAGGGTTCGCGGGTGCATCCCTCCCGTTGGGCACAGGTCAGACAAGCATGCGGGTGTGTAGCGAGGATTTTGGAGAGGTTCTCCTGCCGTAACGCCTTTATCTCGGGGGTATCTGTGAGCACGACCATGCCCTCCGCGACCACTGTGTTGCATGCCTGTTGAGGCGCATCATGACCTTCAATCAGCACTAAGCAAAGCTGGCACCCCTCATATTCCACCAGTTCATTCTCTGGGACCACATTCTTGATAGGCTCTGGTCCACGATACACGTCTCCTGTAGGTTTGGACCCAGCGCCTGGGGGAAGATTGGGGTGAGAACAGAGTCTAGGGATATAAATGCCGACAGCTTCAGCGGCGGCTAACACGGTAGTACCATCAGCTGCCTCAACTTCAGTTCCGTTTATCGTCAGTTTCACCATCAGCGATGTCACCATCCACTTGTGGGGAGGAATCGAAGTAGCCTCGAATCGAGAGAATATAAGAATTTACATGACTTGACCCTTGGCACTACTCAGGAAATGAGTGATAGCGCCGTGGGGGCAGGCTGTTACACAGGGCGGTTCGCCACCACCCGTTGTGGGCTTGCAGGGAGCACAGCTATACTTGAGTTTCTTTCGGTGCTCCTCCCGCACGGACATAATGTCGCCGCCGTCGATGATGTCGAACTCGTTTGGTACAATTTCCAGCACCGATGCGGGACACGCTCGCACACAGTCGCCACAGCCATCGCATTTGTCTGTATCCAGAGTAATATAATATTGTCCGGATCCGTCAGCGTATCCATAGTTGGCTTTCATCATCTTCACCTTGCAGAATCTAGCCCTGTCCTTTCGAGCGTTCATAGAGTGCCTTAGCGAAGAGGGCGGCGCCCATCGCCCCGGCAAGCATGGGGTCGAAGCGAGGGTCGCTCCGCCACTTGTCGGGCTTCAAGGCTTTAATCCCTAGTTCTTTCTCGATTCTTTGGACGATGCCGATGTTCTTAGCAATGCCGCCGGTGATGACAAAATCCTTCTCAACGCCTACTCGGTTCAATAAGTCGACTACGCGGTGCGCCATGGCACGGCAGTACGCGGCGAGTACTTTCTCCTTGGACCAACCGCTTCGAAGCATACCAACCGCCTCAGACTTGGCAAAGACCACACAGGTACTGCTAACTGGTGGTGGCTCCTCATCCACTGTAAAGGAAAGTTCACCTACTTCTTCAATGGGCACTGATAGGAGGTCAGCGAACACCTCCATACCTCGACCGGTTCCTGCGGCACACTTGTCATTCATCAGGAAGTTCTGAACCTTCCCGCGTTCGTCGCAGCGGATTGCCTTGCAGTCTTGACCACCCATATCTAGGACAGTGCGCACTGTCGGCCCCCATACGTAGTTGGCACCACGGGCGTGACAGGCAATCTCAGTAATTGCCTTATGAGCGAAGGGCACGTTCACCCGCCCATATCCTGTTCCCACGATATAGTGGATGTCTTTTAGGGTCATGCCGGTGTCTTCGAGTGCCCAGTTCATTGTGCGTTCTGCACTGTCAGGGCTGCTGGAGCCGGTACGCATGGCGCTCTGTGCGAACATTTCGCCATCAACCATGATAGCTGTCTTTGAACTCACCGAGCCAATATCTACCCCTGCGCTGATTACTTTCCCTTCTCGCCAGTTAATACCGGGGGTTGTGTGCCGGTACTCTGGCCATCTCCAAAATTCCTTCTCTGCCATAACTTACGCCTCCTTTATCCGTTCACTTGCCACAGTGGCAGCTCCCAATGCACTGGTGTATTCAGGGAACTCGACTGTGTGCACTTCCACACCTAAGCTGTGTTTCATTGAGTGTACAAAGCCGACATCATGGGCTAGACCTCCAACTAAGAGTACGTCCTTGGTGACTCCTAGCCTGCG
>JABXGV010000011.1 GCA_016550485.1 archaeon | reverse complement strand
TTCTTGCAGCTTCCTCAATGCTAACCACAATTTCCTATCCGTAGCGCCGGGTTTAGCTGGGGTCACGCTTTCAGCTTCGCGTGCCTCTCTCAATTTGTGCTGAAGGAGCTCAATTGCGTTGTGAATGCGGCTTAGCCGTGCTTTCGCCTCTTCTAACAGACTATCACTAAAGTCTACAGGACTACGATAGTGAGAGGACACGAGAAAAAGGCGAACCACCTCGGGGTCATATTTACTAGTAATCTCTTGGATTGTGAAAAAGTTACCCAGAGACTTTGACATCTTCTCTTTGTTGACGGTAAGAAATCCGTTATGAATCCAATAGTGAACGAAGGGCTTTCCCGTTAATGCCTCCGCCTGGGCTCTCTCATTTGTGTGGTGTGGAAATACCAGGTCTAAGCCCCCACCGTGGATATCAATAACATCGCCTAAGTATTTCATCGACATTACAGAACACTCTATATGCCATCCAGGGCGCCCTTTACCCCAGGGTGATTTCCAAAAGGGTTCACCCGGCTTCATGGTTTTCCACAGAGCAAAGTCCTCCGGTTGTTCTTTTTCTTGGTTTTCTGCCTGGCCCGCTTCTTCTGGAGGCTCGCTCTGGCTACGACCCGACAGCTTCTCGTACCCTTTGAATTTTCTCACACGGAAATATACGCTGCCGTTCACCTCGTATGCATAACCCTTCTTGATGAGTTGTTGGATCGCTTCAATCATCTCAGGGATGTGTTCGGTGGCAATTGGGTAGATTGTGGCACGCTTAACGGATAACGGGTCAAAATCTTCGAAGTATTCCTGAATGTACTTAGATGCAAGCGCGGCAGTGGCGACGCCCTGTTCTTGGGCTCGTTTAATCATTTTGTCATCAATATCAGTGAAGTTCTGGATATACCGTACATTGTAGCCTTTGAATTCAAGGTAGCGGCGAATGAGGTCAAAAGCCACGATTGAGCGGGCGTGCCCAAGATGCGACGAGTCATACACAGTTGGCCCGCAAACATACATGCGGACTCTACCTTCTTCTATGGTCTTGAAGGGCTCTTTCTTTCGGCTAAGCGTGTTATAGACAACTAGCATACAGTTCCCGGTCTCAAAAAGCTGTAAACTCCATAAAAATGCAACTGCTGGGCTATCCTTTCCCCTTCGGGGTCTCTTAGCCATTGGTAAGCTTCCTTGCTGCCTTGAGAACAGCAAGAGCAAGCGCTTTCTTTCGCCGAAGCGAAGTCATCATTGTTTGTTTTACAACCACTTCGATCCCCATCGCTTCAATTGACGATTTTAACATTCGATCTTGAAGGTCGATTACTAGAACATCAAGGAAGTCACGATATAGCTCTGCAACACCTCGCGGCGACACCTCTACTCCCTGGGCAGCCATCAGCTTGTCAGCTGGGCCCTTCACTGTACGCCCACCTATGATGGGGCTAATCGCTACACGTGGTGCACCCGCGTCAATCAAGGCTTGGCGGATTCCAGGGACCGCAAGGATGGGTCCAATACTCACGATTGGGTTACTAGGGGCAACGATGATAGTGTCTGCCTGCTCGATGACTTCAAAGATACCGGGGCTAGGTTTTGCAGCCTCAACACCATCGAAAATCACATCTTCCACTTTATCCCTCGCCTTCCGTTTCACCAAGTATTCCTCAAAGTGCATGAGCCCCACATCCGTCATGATTCGTGTCGGCACCCAACTCTCAGTCATCGGGAGCAAATGACACCGCACTCCCAGAGATTGACTAATCACCTTCGTCACTTTTGATAGTGACCATCCTTGCTTCATCATCATCGTACGGGCAAGATGTGTACCCAAATCCTGGTCACCCAGCATGAACCAAGTGTCAAAGCCAAGACGCTGAAGCATCTCCAAGCAGTAGAAAGTGTCACCTCTAATTCCCCAGCCTTTCTTTGGGTCCACTTTACCAGCTAGTGTGTAGGTAACAATATCGATATCTGGGGAAATGTACAATCCCATGAAATTAGCCATATCATCGCCTGTATTGATGATAACGGTGATTTCCTCAGGAGGCATTACCTTAACCAGTCCCTCCAGAAATCGGGCAGCCCCAACGCCGCCAGCAAGCACAACTACTGGCATGGAATCACTCTACGCCACAGTGGTGAAAAGATTTGCGGCTTTGCTGTTTCCAGAACAGCAGGCTAGTCTTGGTACTCTTCCATCCAACTAACAATTGACGAACACGAACGGCCTGGCGCGCCTTTCTGGCGCCCCTTGATGATAAAGGTGGCCCCTTCATGCCCACACTCGGGACAAGTGGACCGGTTATCACCCAAGAACTTGACTATATCATCCACAAGAACTGCCGTACATGCTGCACCCTGAACCCCATACGGTGTAAGAACCTCAAGCAAGCCCTCCGCTCCCGGTTTAACAGGTTCCAGCGTTTTTTGGTGACGCACTACAATCTTGCTGGTCGGTGGTACATGCATCACAATGTCTTCATGTTTCTTCGACCAGTGCCCAAGGAAGGCGCTTGGCGTTTCAGTGAAGGTGTAGTTATCTCGAAAGTGTTCCATGGGAATGTGAAAGATTCGCTGGATGGTCTCCATAAACTCAGGCTTGCCCAATGGCTCCATCTTGATCTGAGCCTTTACACCATCCCATCCTCCACCACCCGTGCCTACCCAGCCGTATTCGCCGAGTGGATGTTCTTCGCCTTTAAACTCGGTTGTAAGAAGCCGATTCATAAGGAGTGGGTTACCACCAAGTATTAGACACTCTGTTCCCTTACGGCGTCGAAGCATTTTGAGTACAGTTTTTTTACAGATTTCCGCGACTGCCTTAATCCGAAATCGAAACACTTGTGCTATCGTTTTCCAGAATCGAAGTTTCACGGTATATTCGACTGCTACGTAGGGGTCCATAATCGCGTTTATGAAGTCTACATAGAGCCTGCGCCCCTTGACTTCCGCACCAGATCGTCTGGCAACAGCTTTCATTGCAATGTGACCGGGAGCAAAATTAAGGCAATAGTCCGTTTTCTCAAGGTTAAGGAACTTGCGCCATGCCGTCACCCAGTTCTCCTTTATCTGCGTAATATCACTTGCCGTTCGTCCCACAACGCTAGGGTCCTCGCTAGTACTGCTCGAGACATGATATGATACAATTTGTTCCCGTGGAACCCTGAGCAATGCAAAATACTGCTCTAGTGAGACCTTGAAGAACTGGGTAGGAATAAAAGGCACCGTGTGCAGGTTCTTGTGAGTGATTGGTTCCTGAAAGTCATATCTCTGGCCCTTGCAAAGATCCCCATACATCTCGCACTCGCGCGCCGTCGCCGCCACTTCTTTCTCTAGGTCTTTGAAGAAGTGCTTGCTGTAATAGCTTGTTCGGTCCTTTGGGTATTCTCGTCGCCTTGGTGACAAGTGGTTTCCCGTCCGTTGGTATAACGAGGAGGTTTAGCTGGCTTCCATAAAAGGTTTAGGCAAGGAAAAATTAAGCACAGTTCACAGTGTTAACTATTTGTATCGGAGACTCTCGGAATCAAGCCTGCGCTCAGAGGGCGTTGGAGTCTCTGCGGAGTAGCCGAGTGTGATGAGGGCCTGGGGTTCATAGGATGAAGGCAGCTCTAGTGCCGCCCTCACGGTCTCAGGGCAGAAGAGGGGTGCACAACACCAACAGGCACCCAACCCCTCCGCATGGATTGCTAGAAGCATGTTCTGTATGGCAGCCGCCACACTCTGAACACCCATCACATGCTCCGCCTGTTGCCGCGCTTCATCAGGATACACCTCCATAGCCTCCATCGTCAAACACACCAACACCAATATTGGCGCACCTGCAAAGCGTTCAATCGACTCTGCCACGATCTCCTCTACCTCATGGGACGAAACACCGTCCTGTTCCAAGTCGCGCCGATACGCTGCAGCCATCGCTTCAGCAAGTTTCCGTTTTGCTGCTGGGATCTCAAGCACGACGAACCGCCAAGGCTGAGCGTCATGCGCTGAAGGCGCCCAAGTCCCTGCTTGAATAATCCTCTCGATGCAGTCACGGGACACTGGCTCATCACGATACTCTCGGATACTCCGCCGCTTAGACACAAAGGCGTAAAAACTCTGCACAATCATTCCTCCGAATCGATACACTGAACTAATTCTGAGTGGTCATTTGATTTCTAATTGAGCAAATGCTTAAGAAGAGGTTTCCCAAGACGACATATATAATCTAGGAGTATTAGGGCTCTATTACGCGACTTCAAGATACCATAACCTAACAAGTTAAGGTGGAAATATTGCAGCGAAAAGAAATCTATTCCCTCGTCATACTGGGCATACTATTCTTCTCTTCTCTCCCTCCATTTAGGGCTAGTAATGGGATTTTTCCAAGTACCCTTGCATCTAGCCAGATACCCCATATACCAAATCCTGTGCCTGAGCCGTCTTCCCAGGGTCCACTAGCCTCTACCGCGGCTCCTGGCGACGATGCTCGATCGGTACCACCACCTGCTCCTCTTCTCACCCTTAATACCACTGGTGCTTTCCGTTCAGTAGAACTCGGATGGAACCTCACACAAACCTTCAATAACCATAACTTGAGTTCAGATGTACAAATACTCGCAGATGATGGTTACTTATATCGTGAAGAACTCAACTTCACGCGTATTGAAGCACAAAACATCACTGCCATCATTGAAGACGATTATACTCCTTATTACTGGGATCTTGGCCTGAACGAGCCTGTGTTTATGGGCTTCCAGATTAATGGTACTTGTCGGGCTCGACTTGACGGATTCTGGATGGGTCTTGAAGATGGATCCGGAGGAACATTCCAGTATGCTGTGTATGCCGCAGAACCAGGGGTGTACCCCTACGCCCGACCGAATGTCTCAGCCCCTGTAGTTGCTACGGCTCAAACCACCGTCGCTACACTATCTGGTCCAGCTTGGGTTTGGTTTGACGTAGATGCATCCTCGACGATCTTGGATCCAACCTCAACCTACAATAATACATTTTTTACGGCGATTTGGAGGGTCACACCATTTCAGCATCTGTATGTAATCGCAATGGATGATACTGATCTATTTGGCTATCCAACAGACTATGATGACGAAGGAGATGCCTACATGGATTGGTCTTTGACGTATATGCAAGAAGATTACCTACTCATGGTGGAACTCGTTCCAGAAGAGGTATCGCCTTATCCTACTGATGTCAACTTGGTGGTCAACGCCTTTCCTATTGAGGACGGTACATTACCTGGTCAGGGATGGTGGGAAAATGACCCCACTCCTCCAATCGACTTGTCCGGAGGGGGTATCCGATACTATGATGTGGATGCGTGTTGGTCTCGTCTAATCTATAATGTGAGCTGGCAGGGCTGGTTCATGAAGGCGATAGATGCAAACACAACTTTCCAAGTTTGGGCGGATAGACTATACACCACCTGGAATATCACCTTAAATGTGAACTATCCTCTTTCAGCATTGGATCGAATTATCAATGTTAGTGTTGAGGGATCGTGGACGGTTCATAACGTCACTCATAATGGTATGAACCATACCGCTTGGTCGTTACTATCAATTGGCGGACGGAATTATGTATACATCCGTTCAGTCAGTGATGGTGATTGGAGTATATTCTGTACCGCATTGAACCATATTGAAGATGTGGAAATAAGGGATCTAGATGCAAATGTCATCACCGAAGCTAATGCCACAGATACGGTGTCCGCTCTAGGATACATTCGAGAGGGGGATGGAACCGGTATCACCACAGGTGAAGCCTTTCTTTTCATCTACGACCCTGCGTATACAAAGAACTACACTGATAGCATCTCAGCCCCCACAGCTCCCGGTGTTGGGGAGTTCGAGTGGGTGATTTGGTCGTCTGTGCAGGAAGCTCTAGTGGCAGCGCCTTATACGATTGAAGTTGCATGGACCAACGGAACTGCAGCAGGAATGAACAGTACAACTCTTATAGTACATCCTATGACGCGCTTCGAAGTGCTAGTGGAAACACCCAAACCTGGCGAAGAGTTAACACGCACTGACACGCTTCAGTTTCAGGTATCCTATAGAACTCATGATTGGGCCCCGCTCGACGCTGCAACTGTCTCAGTAATCAATGACACAGCTCACGCGCCGTGGGAGACTTGGAAAAACACAAACCGCGGTGATGGTAAATATTTCATCGAAGTGTTTGTCAATGAATCCCAAGTGGATGTGCGGCATAACATCACACTAGTATTTGTACAACTGCCCTATGTCGGACAGAACTATTCGAGAAGTTTCGTAGTGATTTCAGTTCCACTGTTACCTGGTTTTCTTGAAGGGTGCGGATGTACTTATGATGCTATTGACACACGCTGGCTTGCACTACCTAATCCATACATCAATGACACTAGCAGACAATTTACCATCAGAGTGACCGATGAAACGGGTGAACCAATGCCTTCGGTGGTTCTCACACCGATACTCTACTGGGGCGGCTATACAAAGATTCTAGACTCGATTGATGTCTTTGTAGAAACAGGGATACCTGGTACACTTGGTTATTACAATATCACTATTGACACTACTCCAATTCAAGGCATTGCCTTCCATGTGGGGGATGAACCATACATTCGAGTGCAGGTCAACAAGTATGGCTATGACATGGCTTGGTCGGAGCCGCTTTACTTCCAACCGATGGCTCGTCACTGTCATCTCGATATTTTGCCAGAGTATCAAGACATCCAGTTGTATGCCAATTGGACGTACGCGGTTCCCTTGCGTGTCATACTCCGGGACAATTTCACCCTTGAAGATTTCAGTCATGGCACTGTTATAGCTGAATTCCCAGTACTAGGGAATATCACGATGGAGCTAGCTACTCCAGGCATCGGGCTTTACGAAATTTCATTACTCGACACCTCAACAATTCCCTGTGGGACGTACAGAATACCGATACGTTCCAATGCCAGCGACTACATTTCATCTGAAAACTACGTTACTTTGACTATACTCCCGAAGAATACAATTGGACACCGTATAGTAATCAGTAGTCAACCACCTCCTAATTATGGTACAGTGGTACAGTTGGAGGCATGGTTCTTCTTTGAAGGCGAAAGTAGCAGCACAAGGCAAGGGAGCAATCCTCTCCCTGAAGGTACAAGGGTGCTTTTAGAGATAGAGACAACTGCGGGGAACCTTGAACCAGTAACAGTGTACCTAGATATCAACGGTCATTTCGTCTATTCGTTTACCCTTGATCGCGAGGCAGTTTATGAATTCTACGTCACTATCGAAGGATCTGAGGAGTATGCTGGTCTCAGCCGCCAAATCCTTGAGGAAAGCGAGGGAATCTCTGCTAGTGTTACAGTGGTACATCCCTTCACCATATTTGTAGGCTACCTGCCGTGGCTTGGATTGGTAGCTGCGGTCGCAATAGGCAGTGTCATTGGGTACAGACAGTTTGTTGTTTTACCCCGGCGCCAGGACCGCCGCAAACGTCTGCAATCAATCTCCGACGCCTTTAGCGATGTGGCAAATCTCTCACGACTTCTAGTTGTCCACAAGGACAGTGGGGTCTGCATCTTCGAGCCCTTCGTCGACGAGACTATGGACGCCACGCTCATGGCCGGCTTCCTCCAAGCCATCTCCACCTTTGGTGTTGACCTAGGGCAGAGTAGTGACCTTGTCGAAAAGGGCCAGGCAGCATCTGAGCTTCGGGACATCACTTACCAAGGATTCAAAATCCTCCTACATGACGGAAAGTTCGTACGAACTGCCCTCGTTCTCAGCGGCGATCCCAGTCCCCAACTCCGAGACCGCCTAGAAGTCTTCACTACCAAATTCGAAGAACAATACCGAGGCTACTTTGACCACTGGACAGGACGCATCGATTACTTCAACAGCGCAAGCCACCTAGTCGAAGAAATCTTCATCGTATCCCTTCGACTCCCCCACCGCGTCGCGCCCAGACGTTCCCGCGGCGTCTCCCTTTCTGACCTTGAAAACCGCCTTTACAAAATCGCAAAGGAACTCACCAAAGACCGCGAATACCTCTTCTTAGGACAAATAGCTGACACCTACATGGCTGCTGCAAAAGAGGACAAGCTAGAGGTCTTCATGGCACTTTTTGTCCTACGCCAAAAAAGCCTCCTTATTCCTTGGGAAATCACCCCCTCCATCTCAAGAGAGCTACCCTTCCCTGACACACCAGCAACTGATACCGCACCCGATGAGGTTCTACTGCCTGCCCCTCCAACACCAGAGCCTACCCCACCAGAACAGCAGTCAGAGGAGGAAACCCCGGAAAACGGTGGACCCCAACCTTCCACAGAATCCCACTCTGAAGATGGGGAAACAGATTCAGAATGAACCCACACCACACAAAGCTAGTTAGGAAAAGCGACAGGACAGGGCATCTAGGAAGGAGAGAAAATGGAGCCGAGGGTGGGATTTGAACCCACATAAATCAGCTCTGCAGGCTGACGCGTGGCCACTCCGCCACCTCGGCTTGGCGAGTTGTGGGAAGAGGTTCGTTTTCCTGTTTTTTGGTGTTTCGGTCTACACAGTTTTAAGACAGTGTAGTACTGTTTGAGTGGTTGGGATTCACTTTGTCTCGCTCGATTCCAGATTCGCTGAAAGCTGTGCTTGTGGTCTGCGATGGACTAGGCGACCACCCGATCCCTAGTCTGAGGGGAAAAACTCCCTTGGAGGCGGCACAGACGCCAACGCTTGATCAACTGGCAGCTGAGGGGGCGACAGGGCTGATACACGTTATTGCTCCCGGTATTCCGCCTGGCAGCGACACAGGCCACTTAGCCCTTCTAGGCTATGACTCTAGCAGCTGCTACACCGGACGTGGCCCCTTCGAAGCCTTGGGGGCAGGAATGCGCCTCCACCCCACTGACATCGCGTTTCGCGGCAATTTTGCTACCGTACAATGCACAACTGGTCAGGGGTGCAGGGTACTAGACCGTCGAGCTGGCCGCCGGGTCCCTGAAGGAGCAAAGCTCGTCAAACTCATAGATGGGCTCTCTCTTCCCAGCTCACCTGACATTGAGGTAGTAGTAAAGCACACGGTAGAACATCGATGCGCAGTTGTGCTACGCGGCCGCAACCTTTCTCGACAAATCAGTGACACCGATCCCCACGAGCAAAGCCTTGATGTGCAAGAATCAAAACCCCTTGACACCTCAGAAGCCGCGCAATATACTGCCTCCCTTGTGAACGAGTTAACCCGGGCATTCTACAGGATTCTCTCAGCTAGCCCACTAAACGCTGAACGCCGCCAAGCAGGCCTACCGGAAGCGAATATCGTGCTACTACGAGGAGCAGGCACCCTCCCCGAGATTCCCTCTCTCCACGACCTTTACGGAATTAGAGCAGCCTGCGTCGCAGGGGGCGCCCTCTACAAGGGCGTAGCACGAAGCGTAGGAATGGATATCCTCTCGGTTCGTGGTGCCACCGCACGCTATGATACCGACGAGGTGGCAAAGGCTAAGGCTGCTGCAAAGACGCTGAGCAAACACGACTTTGTATTTCTTCATTTCAAACCTGCCGACAGCGCTGCCCATGATAAAAATCCGCAAAAGAAAATCGAGATGATCGAGAAACTCGACCATCTTCTATCGACACTGCAAAAGCATGTTGACAAAGATAACACCTTCATCGCTCTCACGGCAGATCACAGCACATCAAGCCTGAATGGACAACATACGGGCGACCCTGTCCCGCTCCTCATCAACGGACCCAGAGTCCGCCACGATCATGTTACACAGTTCTCCGAACGCGCCTGCGCTAATGGAGGGCTTGGCCATCTAGTGGGAAAGGATTTGATGCCAATCCTCATGAACTATATCAGTCGCACACCAAAATATGGTGCCTGATTCTCATCCTCGTCCTTTCAGGTCAAACGCGGTGTTGAGAAGCGCAAGCCTTTAAGGGAACATTAGATGCAAGGGAAGGCTAGTGATTCAATATGCCAAAACAAAGCTCTAGCCGCCAAACATACACCATTGGCTTCATACTTTGTGTCGTTGGCGCTCTTATGGTTATACTACTTAAAGCCTTAGGCGCTGAGGGTGCACTGAATTCGCTAATCAACAACGCGAACGCAGACCCACTTATCTGGCTCATCCTCTACGTCGTGCTGGGCATCGTAACACTTGTCGTCGCCGTAAGGACCCGCACACAACGCGAACCTCTACTAGCATTGCTAGTCCTAATCTTTGGTATAATCTTCATAATCCTCGACCACACCCTCACAAGTCTGATCTTTTGGGCGGGAATCTTGATACTCATTGGAGCAATCCTCATACTCGCTGACAGGACATAACATCGTAAACATCAGAACCCGGCTGCTGGTACCAGTTACTCCTGCGTAAGGTTCTCTGCCGAGTTAGTGGGTAAGAGTAGACAATAATAGGTCCCTTTCCCGATTTCAATAGATTGCACAAGCCTTTAAGGGGACAATGGGCGCAGATGAAGGCTGGTGATTCAGTATGCCAAAACAAAGTACGAGCCGCTCACTAATCTTCACTGGCTTCTTACTCAGCATCCTTGGTGCCATTCTAGTCCTTATAGACGCCCTCTTAGGTATACAAGGTGCTTTAAACCATCTAAACCATCCCGTACACCCGGATATAGCCCCATTGCTAAACATAGGCTTCCTAGTCGTCTTAAGCATCATTTCTATCATTCTTGCCTTACGAATGCGTGCTGTAAGAGATAATTTTCTCCCACTAGTTCTCATCATAATTGCGGTCCTTATCATCCTACGAAGTGGATTCATTTCACTTACAGCAGTTGGCGGCGTCTTGATACTCATTGGAGCAATCTTGGTTCTGGTAGCACGGACCTAATGCCGGTATTCAAACTAGGGATGGACATCAAGGTCCGTGAATAACGCCTCCATTTTCGTTCATATGCTCTAGTTAGAGCCTAGATTATGGGAATCCAAGGCCACACGTAAAAAGCAAGTAAAAGAGTGATGAAGAGGCTAAGCAGGTTCAAGACAAAGCCGGTTGTAATCATGTCCCGCATCGATACACGCTCTGTACTATAAGCAATAGCGTTAGGAGGCGTACCCATCGGCAACATGAAATCAATGCTTGAACTCATCGCCACCAACACTGTGAAGACCACGAGAAGAGGTGTATCTGCGCCACCCACAGCTACCGCTAGGTTAATCGCGATGGGCATGAAAAGCGCCGCGCTCACAGTGTTACTGGCAACCATGCTGAACACCAGCGTTCCTACACTTAAGAGGACAACCATTCCTACAAAACCAACCAGGGGCTGTAATGCTAATACGTAGTCCGTGAGGATAGCTGCTAGCCCGGATTCTTGTAAGGCGGCGCCAAGGCTAAGCCCGCCTCCAATCAGAAGGAGGGTGTTCCAATCCACGCGGCTGATATCTTCCCGTTTTAGTAACCCTGTGGCGAATAGGGCAACCGCGACCGCTAGAGATACCATGGAGGAGCTCAGAGGGTGGAGTGTTTCCGTGAGCCAAAGTACAACTGCAACCAAGAAGAGGGTGAAGGTACCCTTTTGCCAACCAGTGAAATCACGGGAGGCGGGTTCAACGATCGGGATCTCGGTAACCTTGGTGGGGAAACGGATAAACAGGAATCCCCAAGCAGCAAAGATGACAACAAGGGCTAAAGGCAACCCGTAGAGGCTCCACCCAAGAAACGATATTTTTCTTGACGTGCCAGCTAGGAAGGCTGCGGCAAGGGCATTGGGTGGGCTCCCAATTAACGTCATGAACCCTCCCAGTGAGGCTGCATAGGCTACACCGAGAACCATAATTTTCTGCAAGTTTCCACGCGGGTCTGTCACGCGATTAGCCACAGGTATAGCCACAGTCATCATTAGTGCTGCTGAAGCGGTGTTGCTAATCCAACAGGAAAGAAACGCCGTGGTTAACATCAAACCGAGTACGACGCGGCGGGGTTTAGTTCCCAATCGCTGAAGAATCGCAAGCCCCAACTTCTCGTCTAAATCGTGCTTGTCGACAGCAATAGCGAGCAAAAACCCGCCCAAGAGCAAAACTACAACTGGGTCAAAGAACGGTGCCAGTGCATCTGAAAACCCTCGAATCCCAAGCAAGGGTTGAAGTAGCGCGATTAGAAGTGATGTAGCACCTAGCGCCATAGATTCAGTAACCCAGAGACCGGCTGCTAGCACTAATAAGACCAGCGCCATCCTCAGCTGCCAGCTAAGAGTGCCTGTCAAGAAATAAACAACAAGAGCAACACAAACACTAGCAACTAACTTTACCAAGTTCTGGGTGGGTCTCCACTTTGGTTGAGCAACATAGCCTTCTCGTGAGGGTATAGCCTGTTCCTTGGACTCTTCCTCAGTTGGAGACCATGTCTCCCCCTTTTCTTCCGTATCCACTCTTGGCACCCAGCCCCTCTTTTTCCGTGCTTATCGTTTCTCAAGTTGGTCGAAGGTGATGATTTGGCAATTTTCTCTTTCAAGGATTTCACGGAACATGCTTTCGAATCGGTACACATCCTTCGCATTTACCAAAGCGTGAAGGACTGCCAGCGAGGGATGCTGGAGTTTCAGCGCCATCCTAAAAGGCGGCACTACGAGTGTTGCGCTAAAATCTGCGTCCATGTCCGATGAAGCTAGTTGCTCACCTAGCTTGGATATGACATTGCGCAGCAACAGGTCGCCGCGGATAATGATTTCTATACACTTCTGTTGTCCCAAGGCAGTATCTCCCATTAATGATGTTCTTAGGTGAAGCCTCTCCCACAAGAAAAAGGCGTTGCTTTCCTTACATATGCCTACTTGACGGTAAAGCGTTTTGTTAGGAATATTGACTGTCAGCAAAGTATATAGACGCCTTTCTAAGGTACATACTTGGCGCGATTGGTATAAGCACGAGGTGTTCTTGTGGAAAAACATGAAAGAAGAAAAATCATGAAACTTGGCAAATCCTCACTGGTAGTCTCATTACCAAAGAGCTGGGCATCCAAATACAAACTGGATCCCACCTGTCATGTCCTGCTTCTCCCCCAACGCGATGGCTCCCTAGCGATTTACCCAGCTAAAGCTGTCGTAGAAGCACCTACAGAGGTAGAAATCTCCACAAATCCCGAAGATGAACCGGGCATCCTAGAACGCCGCCTAATCGCTGCCTACCTTAATAATTTCAGCCGAATCCACATCAAATCCACCGGAGTCTTCACACCGGAACAACAGACGCTGGTTCGTAAACGTGTCCGCATGCTCACTGGTCTACAAATCATCGACGCCAGCACTACGGATATCATCATCCAATCACTCATGCAGCTCAACCAACTAGATATCCAGAAAAGCATGCGTCTAGCCCATCGCATCACCTCAACGATGTGCGCAGACGCGCTCACTGCGCTACAGATGCGGGACGCCGAACTCGCCCAAACAGTCATTGGATTAGATGAGGACGTCAACCAGTTCTACTTCCTGGTTTTCAAACAACTCCGCGCCGCCCTCCTCGACCCAAGATTCATGAACGAACTAGGAATCGACTCCATCGACTCCTTAACCTATATGATGTTCATCCAGCGAGTCGAGAACGTAGCCGACCACGCAAAAGCCATCGCTAAAGCGGTTACCGCTCTCGGCAGAGAAGAGTGCCCAAAGGACCTCCTCAACCTCGCCCTCAAGTGCGGCAACCAAGTCCACAAGGCCTACACAACCGCCGCTGAGGCCCTGCTCTCTAGCGACGACTCAGGCGCCAACCGCGTAATCAACGAGGTGGGCACCTTTCTGCCCATGCGCCAACAAGCTGAACAACTGATGGAACAGACCCTCGTCAAACTCTGTGAAGAAATGCTCCCCTCCCTCACACCAGAAAGCTGCGCCCTTTTCGGTCCACGACAAAAAGCCATGTTCTGCCTCGAAAGCATTTTCGGAGCCTTCGGCAAAATCCTCGAACACAGCTGCGCTATCGCCGAAATCGCCATCGACCGCGCCCTAGAATACGGCACGCGATGGCCCTCCAAAACACATACAGCCCCCTCAACCTAACCCAGAACCTCTGCTCTTTTTCTAGCAAGTACCAGCTACTCCAGCACATCTCGCTCCCAATAACCACCTTCTTGGTTTCCCCAAATCCAGTTCTGAGATTTCTCAATAACGCTTAAGGACAGGGTGTCAGTTGGTTACATCAAGGTCTGTGGAAATCGTGAACCCAAGACTCCCTACACTTCTCAGCCTAGCCATCCTCTTATTGGCGCTCTCTATGACCGCTAGCACACCTATCACAACTCCGGTTGTCAAGGCAGACTGGAACCTGATCGACAGTGGAACCTTTGAGGACGACCTCAACGCCTTTACCTGTATTGCATACCAGTGGCACGGATTCGACGCGAACCAGCTACTCCATTTCCACTGGTCAACGGGCGTGGTCGGGGTAGACTTCATGATCCTCGACGAGGTCAACTACAACCTCTACATCCACGGACAACTAGCCTATCTCGAATTCTCCGTTGACGGCACCTCTAACAGCCTATGCGAATGGTACGTGCCACGAGACAACGAAGTCTGGTACACCCTCTGGTGCAACAGGGGCCCCCTCGCTACTCACCTTACCTGCAGCTGGTACCAATACGAATGGACAGGACCAATCCCCCCTTGGGGTCTCTCACCTTGGCCGATACTAATCGCCAGTATAGCCCTCATCACATTCATCGTGATAATAGTAGTAGTTCTCCGCCGCCGCAGGAAAGCTAAGCTGCAGCTGTAACAAGAACGCACCAGATCACCATCGCAGCCTAGGATAGGCCACCTATTTGCCCTTGCTGAAATGGCGTAACCTATCCGCAACTGCATAGTGCCAGATTGCCTCTGCCAAGAAAAACACCGCCAGATACAGGAATACCACCGACCACCACTGGGACACCAAGAACGACCACAGCAAAACTAGAATCATACCGACGACCAACATCACGGAACCGTGTACCTCAAGTTTCGGTACCTCATCCATACATTATCACCTCCTCTTTGCCTCCCTCTCAGCCTACTAAAAAAGGAAGCGGTTATATCTTCGAATTAATCTACATCCGGGTCAAGACAGAAGCACGAACCAGAACGCTGCAAGTTTAGTAGCGAAAGGAAAGATCATATGGCAATCAGGGGCCTAGAAGATTCCTTCACCTCAGAATGTAGCAAACTGTAATTGATATGCCGTCCTGAGGGCGACTCACTTTTTTCAGGGACCTAGAGAAACGTTTTTATCCTAGAGGCTTAACAATTGTTAAGTCGTGATGATGTTAAGCCCCAGGCGCTCAGCGATAATGGCCACACAGAACCTATCGAGCTTATTATCAACTCGCTAATGGTCCTCACACACCATTTCGATCCCACCTCTAGCTTAACATTATGAACTTGAAAGGTTCCAACCAAGACCCCTGAAAAGCTGGATGTCTACATCTCCCAAACACTCCGACAAATTAACGGGATCACGGCGACACCTACCCGCATCTTTGCAGCGGCCCTACAATAGGTGTAAAATCATAATTTCAAATCTCAAAGAGTAAAGGTGATAAAAAATTGAATACATGCAAATATGTAATCGATGTGGCACGCAAACGCGTTATT
Source organism: archaeon (assembly GCA_016550485.1). Lineage (GTDB taxonomy): Archaea > Asgardarchaeota > Hermodarchaeia > Hermodarchaeales > Hermodarchaeaceae > YT-063. The sequence goes on along the minus strand of JABXGV010000011.1, from coordinate 482 downwards.
ACATGCGGTCCAAATGAAGGGCTACCTCACGTGGCTAAAATGATGGTAGATTATTGGATTAGTAGCGTTTTGGTTACAGAAGAGTGTAAACCCATCGGAATCGTGACAGACGGAATCATCTTCAGATTAATCGCTCAAGAACGAAACCCCTTGACGCTTCTCGCCAAAGACGTCATGGTGAGCCCAGTCCACACCATCCCTAAGCACACCACGCTTGAGGAGGCTGAAGAGGAATTTCTACGATCTAAGGTTAGCAGGCTAGCCATCGTCGATGACGAAGGGAAGCTTGTTGGCATCGTTAGCAAGAAAGATATCGATCGATTTGCCGCCTATTCACTAGCTGAACAGATACTACACCACCGACATGAAAGGGCTATTCACTAGCTGAACAGATACTACACCACCGACATGAAAGGGCTATTCACTAGCTGAACAGATACTACACCACCGACATGAAAGGCGTTGTCGTAAAATATCCCTCC
>JABXGV010000121.1 GCA_016550485.1 archaeon | reverse complement strand
GCGCCTACAAGGTTGCTACCGCATTCACCGATTCCAATTGCAAATACTTCTGCTGCGCGGCTTGTTTCGTCTATTTCCTCATTCATGAATTAACTACTCCTCTGTTTCTCCATAACTGCTGCGAGTTCACGAGCAGCCCATGCGAGGTAACTTGCAGTATCCTCACGGGAATACGTTTCCTGAATTCGGCGTTCTATCTCATCTAGCTGTCGGTTGCGTTCGGTTTTTGGTGCTGAGGGGTTGTAATCTGCAAGAAAAACCCGAAGAGCTTTATGCCACTTGTCAATTTCAAGCACTTTCTCCATCCATTGTGCCTCCATATGACGAATTGAGCTAAATATATCGATAGCTTCTGAAAGCGAATCTGATTTGGCGAAGCGTTGGCGAAGCTCCTCCAAGGCATCTAAGGAAAAAATGATTGTACTGAACTCCTTTGGTCGTTTCTGGAAAACGCGTTGGATCGTTGAGTAGTATTCTGTGCTAGTCTCTAGTGATTGCTCGAACGTCGTATGCGTTTTCCTTTCTAGGTTTCGGATTATGTCCAGTACACTATCTTGCGCTTCAATTAACGCTAAGCAAATCTCGAGTATGGAATGAATGGAGTCGGTCCCCAGTTGTTCGGGGACCTTTGATAGTAAACCTCGGAGATTTTCCACGATTTCTACCGAGTCGTAGCGCTCTAGAAGTGTTGTAGCCTCACTAAGATTGCGCCAAAGTTCGTCGCCTTTATGACGAATTTCAGACAAGAATTTTGGCGATGTGACTAGTAATTGAAGTTCGTCAAACCGGTCAGCGATATCAGAGATAGTTGCGGGGAGCTGTTCTTGCAGTTGTATGAGCTGCTTGGCGTAAGCCTTAGTGTTGATTCCTAAGGTATTTGAGACTGCTATCAAATCCGAGACCGCTTTGACCTCCTCTCTGAGAATCTGGTTAAGATGACCAACAATACGCAGCTCAAAGAGTTCCACAATACTTTGTGCCTTGCGAATGGCCTCTTCATATGTTTCACTTGCAGGAGTGATAACTCCAAGTTCCCGGATAGCGTCTTGTATCTCAGGAGGGATGGCTAGATTGAGTTTTGTGAGCCTCGAGAGAGTGAGCCGGAGTTTGAGGTCAAGCCGGTATTTTAGCTGTTCAATTGAATCTTGCGCTTTGTAGAGCGCATCGCCTCTCACTTCGCGGGTTATTGCTTCAATTTCTTCAAAGGTAGTGCGTGGACGTAGTTTGGATATCGTAGCTTGAAGGAATTCCTCCATTGTCTTGAAAGATTCACGGTACGCGGGCTTAATTATCTGGATTTCAGCCAACAATTCATTGAGCTCGCCTTCCCAAGCTTTCCGGAAAAGATCTATGCGGCTCTGAACGTATTTCTTTAGCTTTACATAGACAGTAACCATCTCCGAGAAGGAGAGATCCACACCCTGCCGAGGCGGTAATTCAGAACCCAGAGCCGTTTTATCTAGCAGGGTATTAGCAGCATCTGAAACCCGCGATAATAAATCCTCAAGTACTTGCATTTCGCTTAGCAGCTTTCCGTGCTCATCTCGGTACCACGCTGCTACCTTAGAATAGGTAACGACAAGAGATTTGAGTTTCTCTCGTCGCGCCTTTGTTTTCGCACTTTTTACAGAAGCGAGTTTCGGAGCGATAGCGAAATCTTTACCCTTGATTACACGTTCAAGTTCGTCCAGTATTCGCATAGTCTCTCTACGGAGGGCGGTCTCTATGTTAGTTTGATGGGTTTGGAGGCGCTCATATCTTGTGATGAGGGAGGCTAAACTATCATCCTGAGACAATTCAGGTTGTGAGGGGAGAAATGAGGCGTCAAGCGAAACACCTCCATCGGATAGAATATTATTCAGGTCATGTTCGAATTCAAGGAGCTGACGGCGTACCTGGCTAGAGGCTTTGTCAAGTTGACCGTCGTATTGTTGGACTAGCCCAAGCAGATTAGTCAAATTGATATCTTTGGAGATGTGTTTCAGGAGCCCTTTCAATTGCGTCGAGATGGTAGCAGACACCTTCAGTCTAAGGCTTCGGGCGGTTTCTATAAGAGAGAGTGTTGACTCGATACTACTTCGTAGCTTCGCCTGCATAGTCTTAACGATTTCACCACGTCGGCTGGTCAGGTAGTCATGCTCTTTGCGTAATAGTTTCCGGATTTTGAGTAGCTCTACGATGTTGAAGCCTGCAACCGATTCGCGTTCAGCGCTGATTGGAATATCGCTTTTATCGATGCCAATGAACCGGTCATAAGTTTTGATGAGGGCACGGTTCTGCTCTAATAGCTCTGTCACTTGCTTAATCATGGTATCACGAATAGCTATATAGACCGTTTCAAAATTCGACACGAAACGTGTGAACGCTTCTAAGATTTGAGACGCCTCACCCTCTGTTGGGGGGAAGGTGAGTGTAGATAATTGACGCCCTAATTTCATATCAAAAGCGAGAATTTCATTCTGTATCTTCAGTAGTTCGTCGAAATGATGATGAAGAGGCTCAGTAAGTAGATGCAGTGCTTTTGATATACGCTCACTAATTTTGGGAATCCCCGACTTGATTAGCTTCTCGAGACGCCGCTTCCGAGGATGCAGAGTCCAAGTGGTCTTCGCTTCGCGATCAAACTCCTCCAAGGAGACAAGTTCTCGCTCAGCGTCTTCAAGGAGCGTGTCCACTTCACCAGGGAGAACTCCAAGAATATTCCTTGCCTTTACACTGACCTCCTTTAGCAGCGAAACTGATTTCCGTAGTTCTTCAAGAGATTCCGTCATTGTTAACGCCCTTAGTTTTGATTATATACTCACCCTAGATTACAATAGAGCTCGAGTCTTGACCCTTTTCTTTAAACCTACTAATATAATATGACTATAAGAAAGCATTTAGTCTCCTCAGCTATAGCCATATATGAACAGGCACGTTACAAGATGCTGAAGGCCCAAGAGGTTTGTAGATGAATAATTCGTCTGTGGATTCAGGTAGAGAGAAATTACTCAAGGCGGGTCGGATTGCTGCTCAAACTCTTAACTATACATGTCATCAAGTGAACGCAGGCAAGTCACTACTAGAGATTGTAGAGATAGGCGAACAGAAAATAAGCGAGCTAGGAGGACGCCCCGCCTTTCCAATTAACGTCTCTGTGAATCACCATGCCGCTCACTACACGCCGAGTTACGGAGATTCAGCTGTGGTTCCAGAGAAAGCACTGGTCAAGATAGACCTAGGCGTGCACGTTGATGGGTATATTGCAGATACTGCCCGTACCGTCATTATAGACAGCGATGCAGAAATGGAGCAGCTCACGCAGGCTGCAGAAGCAGGTCTGAATGCGGCAATCGCAAGTGTCCGATCAGGAGTTAGAGTTTGGGAGGTTTCCAAGGAAATCAACAAGGCCATTCGAAGCTTCAATGTAAGACCCATTGAGAACCTGACAGGACATTCTATTGAACAATTCAATCTCCATGCAGGGATCTCAATTCCCGCAATAGCTCCTGCTTCGGAGCGGGTTCTGTCACCAAGGCTAAAGGAAGGTATGGTGATAGCCATTGAACCTTTCACCACATACAGCCCCAGCCCACGAATTTCTAATATCGGAGAGGCTCAGATTTTCGGATTTGCTCAACGCAAGAACCCAAGTAATCCTATGCTACGTCGTATTTTTAGCCAAATGAAGTTAAAGTATGCACAACTTCCTTTCGCTGCTCGCTGGCTAGCTGAATTTGTTTCACCTACAGAAATCAATGACACTCTTTCATCTCTTCTAGAGGAAAGATGTATCCATGGGTACGCGGTTCTTGGACTGCCTGACAAACACTTTGTTGCTCAAGCAGAACACACTCTCATTGTTACAAGAGAGTCCTGCATAGTCACCACAAAGAAGCTCAGCTAATTGGAGAGAGGAAAATGGATTACGTTGAACTACTTCGGAAAATTATCGCGTTTGAAACGGTAAATGACCGCATAAAGGATCAACATCCTACGCGTGATTGTCCCGACTATCTCCGTGATATTCTTGCCGCATCGAATATTACTACGGAGATTATCGAGCAGAATGGCTACTATGCGGTACTTGGTTTTCTGGGAAAAGGACGTCCAATAACGTGTTTCATAGCTCATTATGACGTTGTACCCGTTGGTTCAGGTTGGAACAGCAACCCGTTTGAGCTTACTATCCGAGATGGCAAGGGGTATGGGCGGGGAGCTGCTGATGATAAAGGGAACGTTGTTGCACTGCTGCTTACGGCAGAGACTCTAGCATCCCAAGCCCTACCAGGAACGGTGGTGTTCGCTATGACTGGTGATGAGGAACTTGGCGGTAATAACGGAGCAGCAGCGGTAAGGCAGCGGCTGGAACAGCTGGATAGTTACCCAAACTACCTAGTCACAGCTGATGGTTTAGGTATGCAATTAATCACTAGACGACGAAACACCTGTGGATTTACAATCACAGTTCCCAAAAAACCTAAACCTATTCAAGGAGCACCCGTGCGGCACCGTTTCACTACAGAGTTTCTTGGGCGGGAAACACGGCACTCTGCCTACTTCCAGCCTGGTGTTGATATCCACGCCTTACTTGCAGCCTCTAGCTTTCTCCGTTTTCACCCGCATCTACAAGTTGTAGAAGTCGATGGAGGTTTTTTAAAAAGTAATGTTGTTCCTGATTGGGTGGAGCTACTCTGCTTCAACCCTCTAGAAGAAAACTCCACCCTTGAAGAGCACGTTTATGATGAAAACCTGACAAGGCTGTTACGAGTACTCCTTCCCCTATCCCGCGTCCACTTCCCAGCTTATCCCAGTGACTATGGAATTACCCTCTGCCCGAACCTCCTGCTTCAAAGAGAAGACGTATGGGAGGTATATTTCGATGGGCGAGCCATGACCACAGACACCGCCGCGGAGGAAGCCGCCATTAACGCGGTTCTCAAGGAGCAGCTGATAGGCATCGACTACACGCTCACCGTCCATATGGGTAAGGCCTACATGAACACCCCATCCACAACGCGAATAGTGACGACTGCACAGGAAATCGCCAATCAGCTAGGCCTTGATAGAAGTCTCATAGAAATGGGCGGAGCGTCTGATAACCGACATTTCACAGACCGCCCTATAGAAGCTATTGACTTCGGTCCAGTAGGGAATAACATCCATGGCCCCAACGAGTATGTCGTACTGGATAGCATTCCTAAGGTTGCTTCCTTTTATACACGCCTCGTTAAGAGCCTGCATGGGCAGTCTTCACGCTAAGTGCCTTCAAATACCAAGGCAGTTTAGATGTCTTTGGAAGTGTTTCATTTACTGCGACATAACCTGAGGCTGTTATTACGCGGAGAGCGACAATTGTAAGCATCATCGTTAATAACACGAATTTCTCATCCCAAAAAAGGTCAAGCCAATCGAACATAAACCCTGAAATAATTGCACCTGAAAAGCCGGTAATGCCTGTTACTAGGTTAAAGAGCGCTGTTATACTCCCCCTGTCCTTCATTGGTGATGAATCCAGTAACCAAGCCGTTGAAGAAACGATGAAAAGCCCCGTTAAGCTACCCCCAAAAACTTGGCTTGGAATCAAGAGCCAGATATTGTCCGTGATAAGCGTCAATGCATGAGATAGGGGAACGAGGAATATTAGGAAGCGACTGATGAAGAGAACCCCTTTGCGCCCGACACGATCAATTAATCTGCCTCCGACCAGCTGTGTTGCACCAGAGCAGAGACTGAAGAGAGCAGTTAGAATCAATACCTGGAACACATTAGCGTAAAGATTTGTGACTTTAGGGAAGAGCGGCCAAGCTGCGCCCATTGCAGCAAAGAAGACAGCGTTAATCATGAGAAAGGGGATGAATCGAGGTGTACTCCGAACAGCAGCACGAAAGTTAAAGACTCTTCTCTTTACACGTTGCATTGTCTCTTTCAAACAGAGCACACATATCAGAGCGATGATCATGATGACTGCGGAGGTATAGAGCGGAGGGTAGAACTGAGTTGCACCTGTCAAGCCAAGAGAGACAGTGTAATAGCCTATTAGGAAGAGAGCTATTGCAGAAGCGACTGTACCAATTGCTGCGATGAGACCGATGAATCGTCCCCGCTGTTCTATAGTCGTTATATCACCAAGAAGCCCATTCCAAGCGGGAATAGCTGCACTACCTACAATTGTGGGTACGAGAAGGAGGAGTATTAGCTCTAATGCTGTTGTGGCAAGAGGTATCAGTGCAGCAGTCATCCCCACTGCAAGTAAGCCAATAAGGAGAAAGGGACGCCGACCAAAGCGATCAGAGAGGCTACCCCAAACACCTTGAAGTGATGCGTTACCGAGTGTTTGTGCTCCGGTTACAAAGGATTGCTCAACACCGGTTGCCCCAAGAGTATCCGCTAACACACCAGTAACGGACCACAGCGTATTGGCGCTAATTTGCCAGCTTGACCAGAGGACCGCCAGCCGAACCTTCTGTTGATTTGCGGGTTCTATCCGGTCCAGCTGGTTGCCTTTCATTTTATCCATCTCTTCTTGGACGGCAAGCTCACGCGTAAAGTAGAAAAAGCTTCGCAAGGAGTTACAAACATTACCTAATGGAGGTTTTCCTGTTGGGCGAAGAAATTGTTGATAAACTTCGTGAAACCCTAGCTGACCATGAAACGTGGCGGCGCCGCTGTTTGAATCTAATTCCATCGGAAAATGTAACCAGCCCTCTAGTAAGGCGAATGCTGGCGTCTGATTTTGGTCACCGATATTATTGGGATGAGCCGTGGTATGGTGGCCAGAAATTCACTGAACAAATCGAGCTATTAGCTGTCGAGGCGGCAAAACAGCTCTTTGGTGCGAAGTACGCTAATCTTCGAGCGCTGTCTGGTCATATGTCCTTGATGGCAATCCTGATGGGGCTTTTAGAGCCTGGCGATGCAGTGATTATTTCTAGTACTGAAAATGGTGGATACCCCTTAAATCTGCAAGCACGTTTCCCGATGGATATTCATTACTTCCCGTATCATCAGGATCGTTATTCAATGGATGAAGAAGGTGCAGTGGAACTTGTCGAGAAGGTGAAACCGCGGTTGGTTGTTTTCGGTGCGAGCTTGTTTCCGTTTCCGCACCCAGTTCGGGAGGTAGCAAAAGCTGCTCTTGATGTCGGTGCTGTTCCTGTCTATGATGGTTCACACGTGTTGGGCCTCATCGCTGGGCACCAATTTCAAGACCCCTTTGGAGAGGGAGCCGAAATCTTGCTGGGGAGCACTCATAAAACGCTCTTTGGCCCGCAAGGAGGAATCGTTCTGGTTCGGGAGAATTTGGACCTCGCTGAACTGATTGATTTGACTCTGCGGGCACCACCAGTGCTTGTTGATAATTTTCACATGAACCGAGTTGCTGGACTCGGAGTTGCGCTAGCCGAGTTACTCTCTTTTGGAGAGGACTACGCACGACAGGTAGTGCTCAACGCTCAAACGCTAGCCAAAGCATTACACGAGCGCGGAGTACGCGTCATTGGGGTGGAGCGGGGATTCACGGAGTCACACCAGGTGCTCCTCCATGTTGAAAGCAGTGATGAGGGGCTGCGCATCCGTGACCTCTTAGAAGCTGCTGATATTATAGTGGAT
>JABXGV010000120.1 GCA_016550485.1 archaeon | reverse complement strand
GAGGAGTAGGAGATTGCCCAACGGGACGAAGCGATATAAGGCAAACGCCACCATCGAAACAATTCCCAAGCACACCAGCGACTGGGTGATTCCTGCGAGTAATTTGCCAATGACCGTTGCTCCCAGTGATGCCCCCATGATGAGCTCTTTCACGGTCCCTTCCTCGAACTCCTGAGCAGTCGTTGTGGCGACGTTAACGCTACTGGAGAGCATGGTCACCAGCGCGAGAATACCTGCCACGACATAATCCGAGAAGCCCACATCAATCGGGACAAGGGTTTCGAACTGGATGCCTGGGCTATAATAGGTGAGACTACCCACTTCGAGCGCTCGGTTGAACTCGTTGCAGGCATATTCAACCCGCTGGAGGACGTTCTTGGTCACATCGTCCTGAATATTGTGGATCATCACGTGTAGGGACACGGTCTCATTCGCCTCCAAACGGACGGTGAGGTTGGCGGGAATCACAATGTAACAGAGAATCCGCCCTGCCTCGAACTGCTCCAACACCTCAGTGGCTGGAAGGTCTTCAATGGTGAACCAGCGGAGCCCGGTCCCGCTTCGCATCGTCATCAGGAGCGTTTTAAATTCTAGGGCTTTTGGATCAGAATCCTCTAGGATTACTCCTGCTGGCATGCTTTCCGCACGGTGCACAAAGATACCCGTGAATATTAAGACGATGATGAGCGGAATCACCGCGATACCGATGAGGAAGGGTTTTCGAACCCACCCTTTCAAGTCCTTAACCGTGACACTGAGCGCCCGTCGGAATAGACTCATCGAAGACCTCCTAGTCCCGTAATCGGCTCCCGGTCAACTCCAAGAAGACATCATCAAGGGTGGGGATACGAATGCTCAGATCCCGTAAATCCACTAGGGGGAATTCGCGAAAGACTTGTGACACCTTTGTTAGCAGCTCATTGGCTTGACCTTGGGCTGGAAGCACCAAGTGGAATTCCCGACGCTGGGATGTTTTCGTGAATCGCGCGTCAGGAGATATCTGTTTGAGTCGATCAAGGAGCTGGGTTATCGCTTTACGGTCTGCGGCGACCACTGCTTCGACTCGGATTCCCCCTGCATGTTGGAGTTTCAGTTTCGTGGGTGTGTCTAGGGCAATCAGTTTGCCCTCGTCCAGAATCAGGCAACGGTCGGATAACCGATCTGCCTCGTCCATGTAATTGGTGGTAATCAGGATGGTTTTCCCCCTTTTCAGTTGGAGGATACGATGCCAGATTTCGTTCCGGTTTTGGACATCAATGCCAAGGGTTGGCTCATCTAGAATCAAGATGTCGGGATCATGAAGGAGAGCGCGTACTAAGGCTAGGCGGCGTTTCATGCCACCGGAATAGGTGCCGACCCGATCATTGGCGCGTTCGGTGAGTTGGGCAAGTTCGAGTACCTCATGGATTCGCTGCTGTTGCTCGCTCCGCGGAACGCCATAAAACTTGGCATGGAACTCCAAGTTCTCACAAGCAGTCAGGTATTCATAGAGCGCGGTCTCTTGTGGAACCAGGCCGATTCGGCGGCGAACGGCTCCAGGCGCCGTTTCGGGATCTAATCCTGCGATTTGTATCTCGCCGCCATCCCGATTCAGGAGCCCACAAAGCATATTCACTACTGTGGTTTTCCCTGCACCGTTGGGTCCAAGAAAGGAGAAAATCTCAGAACCAATGTCTACGGAGAGATTGTCAACAACGACGCGGTCACCGAAGCGTTTCGTGAGATTGGAGATGGAAATCATGGCGGGGTGTACTTCCGTGTGCTGGGTTGGGAACAGAACGTTTATAAATTGCAACAACTTAGCATTGTTGTGATTTGCAACAACATTAATGTGTTGCAAATTTTATAAATCTTCCCATTCACCCCCCTCCAAACTGCCCCAATCTATGGATGTGATCCCCGATGACAAAACCGAATCCAATCCTAGAACGCCTCCAGCGACTGGGACTCACCCCATACGAAGCCCAAGTATTCTTCGAGCTGTATAAACGTTCACCCCAGACTGCCACAGGGCTCGCCAAGGCATCCAAGGTGCCCCGTGGGCGCATCTATGATGTCCTCCGAAGTCTCAGTGAACGAGGGTTAATTCTTGAAAAGCCGGTAGGGGGTTCACCGACTCTTTATGAGTATCCTGTATGGCACAAGGGCCTTGACCGTCTCCGCCACCAACGCGATGAAGAATTAAAGCAGGAGCGAATGAAATTTGAGGATGCTTATGAAGAACTCGTCACTCTTCTTGCTACCGTTAACCGGGAGGTGGAAGCAGATTACAAGGCCGAGGAGCGGCAGCGCCTTGTGCCCGTGTCCGGTGCCTTTGCCCAAAGCTACTACATTAAGAAAATTCTCGACGGCGCCCAAGCCACTGTGCTGACCAATTTCACCGCGGATTTATTATTGAAATATCAAAGCAGCTTTCTTGATCTTCAGAAACGCAAGGTCACCCGTACATTTCTCCTCTTTGAGACGGAACTGCCTCAGGTGCTGGATATCGTCAAGGGTGCGGAGGTCTTCATGCTGTCAGAGCGCTTCCTTGATTCGCCGCTGATTTCTGCGTTCAAGGACCGGCGTCCCTCGATGATTATTGTCGACGATGAGGTTAGCGTGTTGATGCTCCTTGGTCACTCCCAAGATGCCCTGTTAGTACGGAACCCGGAACTCCTCCAGTATCAGCAGTTCATTCTCAATCTGTTCAAGCAAAGCGGCGAGCGTAGGGTGATTGAATGACGGTTAAACACCGTAAATGTTAAATATTTCTAACGTCATATATTTCTAACATTGAACGGTGTACAAAATGAGAAGAGACTACCTTGGATATTTAGGATTCCTAGGACTTCTAGGGCTCCTCTACATCCCCTCAGGGAATTTTGGCTTCTTTGGCTTCTTCGGGTTTTTCGGTTGCTTCGCCATCTTTAGAGCACCAAAAGGTGCCACCACTGATGAACGGCTCGCACACAATTGGTGCAAGGCTGCCCGCAATGGGTTCATTATCGTAACTCTGTTAGCCTCTATTCTGCTAGTTCTAGCTTACTTTACAGGGTCGTTAATCAACCCTCTCTCAATTCTGGTCATCATCCTCACCGGCGGTTACACTCTATTTGGCGCGTCCCTCATACTATATGACCAGCGGGGCGACTAGTCACAATGCGGACAAGAATCAAGGAATACCGCCAATCCCTCTCCCTCACTCAAGAACAATTAGCAAAAATAGTAGGCGTCACCCGCCAAACAATCCTTTTCCTCGAAAAAGGGAAATACAACCCCTCTCTACGGCTTGCACATAAAATCGCTCGAGCCCTCCACAAATCCATCGATGAGACATTCTCATTTGATGATGAAGACTAGCAAATAATCCAGAGGAAAGCCATCATGAACCAATGTTTCAGTACCAGAGGCTTGCTGTTTTCGTGCATCTTGGCTAAAGCATTCATGTTTTGAGATTCTCAATATTAACCTCTCTCACTGCATGAATACGATATATATTTAACAGCATTAAACGAGCCCAAATTGGGTGAAATGATGCAGGAAGAATTCAAGAATTTTCTTTCGACATTTCAATACAAGGATGGTGAGCTACGCCAGATGAGTTCCGACAGGTACATGCTGGCATCCACCACCTGGCTCACTGACCTGCAACAGGAAATAGAAAACATCATAGGGCCAGATGGTGCCTATGCAGTATTTGAAACCGCCTCAAAAAGTGGAGGTCAAACCACTTCAGAGGGGCCGACCTTTGCCGCATTGTTCGCTGGCATGTCCTTAGAAGAGAGGGTCAAGTTCATCATGAAATACGGTCAGTTCCAAGGCTGGGGACCGCACGAGGTCGTAGAATACAGCTCAGATCCTTTTAGAGTAGTAGTTAGGAGTCCGCGACCCTACATCGGAAAAGCCTACAAGGGTAAAGCTGATGGTCCTCGCTGCTACTATCAAGTAGGTTTGACAAATGTCATCCAAGCACTAGCCAATATCGATAAGCGTGCTCTCACGCTCCAATTTACCGAGACCAAATGTGTCGCCAAAGGCGATCCTTACTGTGAGTATGTCTTCGAGGTGAAGACAGACGACTAGGATGGTGATGCAAATGGAGGAACTGTTTAAGGATTTCATTTTGCAGCTAAAGATCAAAGAAGACGGGCTCGTCTACTTTAGGGATAACCGGAGCGTATTGCTATCTGTGCCATGGTTCACGACGATGCAAAGAGAACTTGAAGGAATTATAGGTGCAGATGGTGCCTTCGTACTGATTGAGAGTGCCGCCAAACGATGGGCAAGTCGGGCAGTAAACGATTATGCCCCGCTTGTCAAAGGGAAGCCCTTTGAAGAGAAAATCAAGTTTGTACTGCAGATGCATAGTATCACAGGCTGGGGGAACTGGGAACTCGCAGAATTCAGCTCGAATCCCCTCCAGATAATAATCAAGGAAACACGACCATACCATGAGGATGCTTATGGAGGAAAGGCCGATGGTCCCCGCTGCTACTATCAATCGGGCCTTGTGGCACTAATTGAAGAACTCGCTAAATTAGAAGGGCTACCACCAACTAAGGGAACTGAAACTAAGTGTATGGCCCAAGGAGATCCCTACTGCGAATTTGTCTTCAGTTCTGCCCCCGAATAATAAACTGTGCCGTCTTCTAAAGTCAGAAGTAACGTTCCATTCGAGTGGCTCCCTCCGGCCGGAGACGGTTCTCAGAGGCTTGTGAGGTAAGCGTGTATTTGACGTGCGGCTCGTTTTCCTTCACCAGCAGCAAAAATGACAGTACCTTCACCGCCGGAGATATCACCTGCTGCATAAACATGAGGAATCGTCGACTCCAAAGTATCAGGGTTAACCACTACACAGCTCCACCTATCCACAGCTAACGTTGGAGTACACTTAGGCACAGATGGATTAGCAAACGCGCCAATGGCAAAGATAATGGTGTCTGTTTCCATTTCAAAGTCAGAGTCAGGGACAGGCTGGGGACGGCGACGCCCGCTCTCATCAGGTTTACCCAGTTCCATGCGAATACATCGCATACCTCTTACCCAGCCGTCATCGTTACCGAGAACTTCAACAGGCTGAGTAAGGAGCTGAAACTTCACGCCCTCCTCCTTGGCATGACGCAACTCCTCACGGCGAACAGGCATTTCAGCTTCCGTCCGCCGGTAGGCAATCGTCACTTTTTCCGCGCCCAGGCGAAGAGCTGTACGTGCGCTGTCCATGGCGGCGTTGCCACCACCAATCACGATAATATTCTTCCCCTTGATGATAGGGGTGTCGTATTCAGGGAACTTGTAGGCTCGCATCAGATTGACACGTGTAAGGAATTCGTTACTGCTGTAGGTTCCGACAAGATTCAAGCCAGGGATATTCAGGAACCTAGGCAGCCCTGCCCCAGTCGCGAGAAGAATCGCATCATACCCTAGCTCAAAGAGATCATCAAGGGTGTAGAGTTGTCCGATGAGAGCGTTAACCTTGACCTCCACGCCGAGCTGGCGGAGATAGTCGACCTCTGCTTTCACAATGTCCTTCGGTAAGCGGAACTCGGGAATTCCATAAATGAGTACCCCACCCGGTTCATGGAGGCTCTCAAAGACTGTAACCTTGTGCCCCATGAGCGCTAGGTCCCCAGCCGCTGTAAGCCCCGCAGGTCCACTGCCCACAATGGCGACCCGCCGCCCAGTAGGTTTCGGCAGTTTGGGCACTTCGACTCCGTGTTCTCGCTCCCAGTCGGCAAGAAACCGCTCAATGCGACCAATTTCGATGGGATGACCTTTCCGGCTAAGGACACAGCCTTTCTGACACTGGACCTCCTGGGGACACACCCGTCCACAGATGGCAGGCAGCGGGTTCTTCTCCTTGATGATTCTGATCGCCGCGCGGAAATCCTTCTGGTGGACTGCTGCCAAGAACCGGGGAATATCGATTTCTACTGGGCATCCCGCCACACACGTGGGTTTCTTGCACTGCATGCAGCGCTCTGCTTCTTGGAGTACCTGGCCTTCTGAATAGCCCTGATTAACCTCGTCAAAATTCCGGATTCGAACTGAAGGTTTCTGCTCTGACATCTTGGGAGGCGGGATGTCCCATGGCTTGGGCGGCTTCTCACCTTCAGTTGCTGGGTTACTCGGGGTCATTTAAGGCTACCTCGCACTGGGGGCTTCTGTGCAGCGAAACCTTTTCGCCGCATTAAAGAATTCTGCCTATTCATGTTTCAGACCAGAGATCCTCTGCCACATCATGAAGTCCTAGAGCAGTAAGAGCCTCATGGGTTGGTTTTCCTGAGGCGGGGTCCCATTTATGATATTGGTAGAATTCTTTGAGTTGGACTTGGAGATTCGGTGCTTTCCCCGCATTAGCTCCCGAGCCGAGAGGTGTTGTTAACTGGGCAGGGAGGGTATCATCCTTAGCGGTGACCCCACAGCGGATGTTGAAAGCCCGGGTCATAGTAATGATGCGGCGCCCAATTTCGTAAAGGTCCAAGGGCGTCATATTTCGCCCAGTAACGGTGTTGTATAACGCCGTGAGTAAGGGTGGACCCAGCATAGCTAGCTTACAAACGGTCAGCGAATTGTAGAGGGTTCGCCAGCTCTGGAACTTGGCCACGGCAACCCCCTTCCCCTTATCCTCATGTCGGTCTTGAGGTTCAAGACCTAACTCAGGGATTTCCACTCCCATCGTGACAGTGAGGATGCCACCCTGCATGTGATTTGCCCCCGTAGGAGAAGTAGCATAGGTTGTCGCCATCCCAAAGAAGGCTCGAGGGTCATGCATCGGGATCTCCAAGCCCTTCACATGGAGCGCCAGCTCAGGAATCGCAAGCCGGTCCCCTGCACGACGGGTTCCCTCCGCAAGGAGATCACCAAGCCCTTGACGATGAGCAATCATCTCAACTAGCTGGACCAGGGTATCAGCGTTGCCAAAAGATAAATCGAGTCCCCCGAGAAGCTCGTCAGGAATCTTGCCCTTCTCGTGGGCCGCCATAGCAAAGGCAATGGCACCACCACAGGAAATCGTGTCCAAGCCATAACTGTCACACAAATGGCTGGCCTTCACAAGCATAGGCAAATCATCAATCTGGCACTGGGTACCCATTGCACCCACAGTTTCATACTCAGGTCCCGAGACCTCCTTCAACTTGACCTTGTCCGTGTCCACCGTAACAATGGGGCCACAGCCGATGGGGCAGATATGGCAGCGGGACTGCCCAACCCGGTATTGCTTGAGGGCCATGGCATTAATCTTGGAGATGTCCATGGAGGCTTCCGTGAAGTAGCGGACCGGCATGTCGTTGAAGAGGTTCATCAACATATCCGCAGAGGAGAGTGTCCCAAAGGCTCCAAGGATAGGTGCAAGCCCCTGAAGATTCTGAGCAGCCTCCTTCGCATGTTCTCGGAACTTATCAGGATCCGCAAGGGCGACTTTCTGGGTACCTCGCACAGCGATAGCCTTGAGTTGCTTTGCTCCCAGCACCGCTCCGGCACCAGCACGAGCACTCGCACGACCTGAATCATTCATCACTGCGGCGAACCGGACTCGGTTCTCACCTGCAGGGCCAATCGAGAGGATACGAACCTTATCCAAGCTGGTGTCTCGCTTGATTATCTTCTCCGTTTCAAAGGTATTCCTACCCCAGAGGTGGGCAGCCGACTCGAGCTTGGCCGTGTCATTATCAATAACAAGATAAACGGGGGAAGAGGCTGCACCGGTAATGAGAATACCATCAAGCCCAGCAGACTTTAGCTCTGCACCAAAGTACCCACCACCTGTGGACTCGCCCCAAATCCCCGTTAGCGCTGACTTGGTACAAACGCTATGACGCCCAGTACAGGGTGCCCCGGTCGCAGTGAGGGGTCCAACAAAGATAGCCACCTCATTGTCCGGGTGAAGTGGATCTAGCTGTTCAAGGGGGAGGCGGTCATACAGAAGCCGAACGGAGTACCCGCAGCCTCCAATGAAGTCTCGGGCATAATCCCAGTTAATTGGCTTTCGCGTCGCTGTACCCTTGGTGAGGTCTACGAAGAGCAACTCACCAGTATATCCACTCAAAGTGGGCATGGGCTAACGCCTCCGCTTAAACCGCTTATCCATTTCAAACATTGCCTTTTGGGAGACTAACGCCTCTTCAGAAATGAGCGAGGGCTCACCTTTATTCGCACTAATCGCCAGCACATAGATCTGTGCAGCTCGTTCAAGGAGTACGGCTTTATCAAAGGCTTCATAGAGGCTTGACCCACAACTGAGCGCGCCGTGATTCGCGAGTAACACGGCATCCCTAGGACCCAGCGCCTCCAGCACGTTGGCAGCTAATTCCTTACTCCCCGATAACGCGAATTTAGCTACCTCTATCTGCCCCCCCAGATCCTTGACAAATTCATCTAGGACTGGCGGCAAGGGCAGACCCAAGACCGCTAGCACCGAGGCATAAATGGAGTGGGTGTGGAGTACCGCCTTCACCTCTTCTCTTTCTTTGTAAATTCCTAGGTGCATAGGGTATTCGCTGGAGGGGTTGCGGTCCCCCTCCACTACCTCGCCCTTGAGATTGATAATCATCACATCCTTTAGCTCCATGACAGTGTAGTCTACGCGACTCGGAGTGATTGCAATCGTGTCCGTATCTTGGATTCGAATGCTCGCATTGCCTGAGCTGCCAATTACCAGGTTCGCCGCAAGCATCTGCTGGCATATCTGGACGATTTGGCGTTTCGCAAGGGTTTTCGTTTCAGATGGCATACTGCTTCGCCTTAGAGGATTCATGGTAGGGTTCTATAAGTTGCCCGATTGGTTGTATAGTCCTTTCCATCGACCAAAATACGTTTCGTACTGGTTATGGATTTCGAGTTCAGGTTTGAGCGCAGGCTGCAGAGTGACCATATTCTCGGCAGCTGTTTCTAGCGTAGGATAGAGGTTCGCTGCGACCGCAGCACAAATCGCAGCACCAAGGCTAGAGGCTTCCATCACCTCCGCCCGCTGGACCTCTATGTTGGTAACATTGGCCAGCATTTGCTGCCAGAACTGGCTCCGGGCTTGTCCGCCTGCAATGAGGCATCGCTCAAAGGTCACATTCGCCTTAACTTGTAACAGCTCGAGATTGACGCGGACCGCATAACAGATGTTCTCATAGAGGCTCCGCGCTAAATCCTTCAATCCGATGGGCTTGGTCACCGGTGAGGCCGGTTGGGGGAAGACAAAGAGGGCGGGGCGGACCGTAGTCATGTCACTGGCGTCCATCACCTGTGGCCCCAACAACGCCACAGCATCAAGTGACCCTGCCTTGGCGTCATCGGCGAGTTGTTCTACGCGCAGGTACAGCTCTTCATCAGTCTTGGACGCGGCAAGGTCTGCTGGATGGATAATGTTGCGAGCGAACCAGGTGAGGACTGACCCTGTGGTGCCGGTGTTGGCTTCGAGCACCCACAGGTTCGGGAGAAGATAGCGTCCAGTCCAGAGTTTACACTCCTCATCGATGAGGGGTTCAGCAGTCACCAGTTGAATGGGGGATGTGTTGCCAGCCACCACACACACAGAGCCTGGTGTTGTGACTCCCGACCCTAGCAGCGCACACTGGGTATCTGCCCCTCCTATACCCACAGGGGTGCCCGGTTTAAGACCTAAAGTCTGGCCAGTCGAGGCAGTAATGGTTCCAGCTAGGGTGCCGGGGGCTTTGATGGGGGGCAACAGGGCTTCGGGAATGCCTGCCATCTCTAAAATCTCTGGTGACCATTTCGATGTCCGAATGTCCATGAATTGAGTACTCGACGCTTGGGAGGGCTCAGTAGTCACTTCCCCGGTCAGCTGAAAGACCAGCCAGTCGCTTATCGAAAGGGCATGACGAATCTGGGCAAAGGTGTCCGGTTTGTGCTGTTTGAACCAGAGGAGCCGACAGAGGGAATAGAGGAGCGGGGGCCAACACCCCGTGGGAGGGCAGGAGTCCTGAAGCTGCTGAGCTACTACCCCTTGCGTAAATACGCCACGCGCATCTAGGTTGGGGCCCGCGTAAAGGGGCTCGCCTTGGTCATCGAGGAAGACGGCCCCATGCCGCTGGCTGGTCGCCGCCACACCTACAATATCTTCTGGTTTACACCTAGCTGTCCTGAGACAGGCTCGAATCATCTTTTCCGTAGCCTTCCATACGAAAGTGGCATCGAACTCTCGACCAATTCCCGTAAGCCCCTCGGGTACATAGTATTCAATTATCGTGAATTGTCTCGCTTGTACCTCACCTTGAGCGGTGAA
This sequence comes from archaeon, assembly GCA_016550485.1. Taxonomy (GTDB): domain Archaea; phylum Asgardarchaeota; class Hermodarchaeia; order Hermodarchaeales; family Hermodarchaeaceae; genus YT-063. The sequence continues at coordinate 3,851 of JABXGV010000120.1, read as the reverse complement.
GACCATGCATTTAATGCCGCTGGTTCCAAAATCAATGGCTAACAGTGAGGGTGATGTCATAACCACAACCTTCTAGGAGGATTTGAGTACTTCAGGATTAATGATGTGATGGGGGCGCTTCCCGGTCAGGAGCCGGTCCACATCAGTGGCTACCATCAGGGATTGCCGATAGACCACATCGCTAGTATTACCGCCGATGTGGGGGGTCACAGTGACGTTGTCAAAGGCGAGGAACCTGTTATCTGAGCCCACGGGTTCCCGGGAATGGACATCTAATCCAGCCCCAGCGATAGCACCTGATTGAACTGCCTCAAACAGGGCATCTTCATCAATGACAGCAGATCGTGCCGTGTTAATGAGGTGGGCAGTGGGCTTCATCATGGCGATTTGGTCTTTCCCGATCATCCGAAAGGTTTCGGGCGTGGCAGGGACATGGATGGTGACAAAATCTGAGGTTTTCATGAGCTGCTCCAAACTCACCGGTTCTGCCTGTAACTCCCAGTCTTGTGTGGGTTGTACGAAGGGATCATAATAGATGACCCTGGCTCCAAACCCGCTCAAACGTTCTGCGACCCGCCACCCAATCTGCCCCAACCCCACAATGCCGATTGTACTGCGCCCAAGTTCCGACCCCTTGAGGGATTCCTGCATGGTTGCTAGTTGTTCTGCATCACTTACTTGGACGTTTCCTGATTTCAGTTGTCGGTCAATCTGCACGAGCTTCCGGGCTTGGGCCAACATCAAGAGAATCGTCAGGTCCGCGACCGAATCAGCGTTCCGACCAGGGGCATATAGCACAGGTACTTGCTTGGCTGTGGCGGCTTCGACGTCCACTTCCTTCGGTTTATCACGGGTGCTGCCGATGAACTTCAAATCCACGCCTTCAATCACATCGTCGGTGACTGCATCGGCCTCCACGATAATTGCATCGGCTTTTACCGCTTGAATCTTCTCAAGCAGCTCTTCACCCCAGTATACTTTGCCGGTCTGACGCCAGTCTTCCACCACCAGCTTGGCATGCTTGCGGAGAATAGTCAGCCCCTCCTTGTGAAAAGAGGCTGTGATAAGAATACGCATTGTGACTCGCTCCAAAAACGTAGAAGCGCTACATGAGAACCTGGAGTTTGAGCAAATCGGTCATACTACCTTTGACCTTGAGCTTCCCCATCGAATAGGCGTCAAGGGGGCTCAGAGACCCCTCTAAGATTCCCTTGATGGTGCCGCTATCAGTAGTGACTAGCATATTCGGCTTCTCGAGGGCGCCTTCGACCCAGAAATCCATCGACTGATCGTGGATTCGAGTGTGGAAGCTAGTATCGAGGTCTGTAAACTTGAACTCAAGCGTTCGGTCATACCCCGCAAACTGGGCTTTCATGCCGGGGTCATCAAACTTACTACAAATGCCATCTAGCAAGGCCTTGGCTTCGTCTTTCGTTGGCATAGCTACAACGCACCCATTGGTGGTGCTAAATCATTACTTCTAAGAGGCTAAAAAGTTCCTCCACCAACCGAATAACCCGCCTCTCACCAGATGAGGGGAATGAGACGCTTCCGGACACGTTCTGTATATTCTTCATACCCAGGAAATTCCCTCCGTAAGGTGTGGTCTTCCTTGGCAGTACGTCCGATGAAGGCTGCAACAAGAATCATTCCCACGACGAGTCCCAACAACGAACCCAACACCAGCGGCATACCAATATAACGCAGGATCTGCCCCAAGTAGCCGGGATGCCGAACAAACCGGTACGGTCCCGTCGCGACCACCTGGTGCCCCCGATCAGTTTGGATTCGAACCGTGGGTTCAAAGAACTTGTTCACCACCATCGCCCACCCAAAGATAACATCCCCCAGGACCACCAAGAGGAATCCCGCCCCCACCACCAATAAAGGCATCACGGACCAGAGGAATCGCCCCGCATCCAGAGCACACGCCGCAGGAACCACGAGAAAGAAGATCGTATAGAGGTACAAGAACACCTTGTCATAGCGCTTTGTCTTTGGTGATCGCATCTCCCCTCGTCGTTTCCCTCGTCGATTGAGTAGCCCCGGATTCCAGTGTAGCAGAGCTAGAACGAAATAGAAGGTAAAGAGGAGGCCCCACATCACGAAGAACCAAGCATTCCACCAGTCTAGGCGACCCGCCACTAAGAAGAGGATGATGCCCTCGATGACGACCATGGAGAACGACCGAGCAATCGAATTGACCCCGTATTTGTCCAACTCGGGTAGCGGCTCCGCTTCTGGCTCTTGAGCTGCAGGACCACGAAGGCGGGGAAAGAGTTGCCCAGTTCGTGCCATGTAGGCTCGGTATTCATCGCCAAACTGGTCTACCATCATCTTCTCCTCCTTAGGCATGCGCAGCCCGATGAGGGCCAGGGTCATGAAGTAATTCACCAGAAAGAACCAGTTATCCGTGACCAGCACCCAGGACAAGAAAAAGAAGATGTGCACCGTGTACATCGGGTGACGAACCCGACTATACGGTCCGGTCGTTACCAGCACATGCTCTTCCTGGATTTCCAGGGACACACTCCACTGTCGACCGAGCACATGCTGGACCCAGACAAGAAAGGGTAACGAGACAAACCCCAGCACTACGCCAAACCACCGCATCCAATATAGCATCTCTGTAAGCCCCGGGATGAATGGATACGCGATGACTGCCCAAGGAGTCAGCTGCGCCCATGGAATCAAGTAGGGAAAGAACACGTAGAGGACAAACCCGCTCAAGAGGATGATGGCTTGGATGCTCAAGAAGGCGAGGGCAGCCTTTCCCTCATGCTCGATGGTCACACGCATGCGTTCACGGCGCGAGAGTTTCAGGCTCGGCATCTTCCGGGCATAGATGCCACGCACAATGGAACTCGTCAGGAAGAGAATCAGGAAGAGAATGGTGAAGAGGAGTTCACTTTCCATAGCCATCACCGACGAAAGAGATGTACTGCTAACTCTTCTGCCTTATTATATACGTTATGGTATGGGAACTGACTGACTGGTCAGTAATGTTTTTAACCCAACCCGCTAATACCTAGGTATGCCACGCGTCGTCCCCGATTACAAAGTGCAAGCCAGGCACCGCATCCTCGACGCCGCCATTACCGTCTTCGCCCAGAAAGGGTACCACCGGACCAAGATGGAAGACATCGCTAAACACCTAGGCGTAAGCAAGGGTGCCCTCTACCAATACTTCCCAAGCAAACAAGCCCTCTTCCGTGCGGTTGTTAACATACCCATACAGAAAATCCAAGACGAACCTCCCTCCCTGATAATCAACCAGCTCGAAGATATCGCGACACCCGCCTTCTACGAGAAATTCCTCGAAATCCCCTTGTTTTTCGCCGAGTCCACCTGGCCACCCAGTTTAATGTTTGAAATCCTGTCGGAAGCCTCGCGCAACCCGGAACTCGCGGAGGTGCTCACACGCGCCTACAACGAAGGCTTCACCTTCCTTGAGACATATCTTGAGAACCAGAAACAACAGGGTCGTATCAACCCTACGATCAACACCCATTACCTCGCCATGGGCCTCATCGCCCTCCAAGACGGCTTACAGGGGTATGAACTGTTCGGGATGAAACCCACTGAAACGAGCAAAGCCTGGGTCGCGGTTTCTACCCTCATCCTCCAAGGCGTCAGAGCAGACTAGGGACCAGCAGATTCTGCCAATACTATTGCTATCAGAGACTAGTCAACACGGGGCTAGCTTACTCTTCGGAAGGCGGCTCGTCTTTTGGTTGATTCTCCGACGAGTTTCCTTCTGATTCCTCCTCAGGAGGCTCGTCGAGTGCTTTACCAGGCTCAACGGGCGTTACAGGTTCTACAGGTTCTACAGGTGTTACAGGCTCCAGTGG